>JAIRUT010000064.1 GCA_031254255.1 Coriobacteriales bacterium | reverse complement strand
AGACGATAATCCTCTCCACGCATATCTTTTCGTTAGTGGAGAAGCTTTGCGATCGTGTTGGGATTATCATCGATGGTCGTATGGTGGCTGAAGGCACGCTAGCCGAGGTCACCGGTGGTCGCGACTTGGAGGACAGCTTCTTTGATCTCTATGTCCAGTATGCTGGGGAGGTGGCCTAGATGAGCACTCCTCCAAACAGTAACCAAAGTGGGCGGGGAGGTTTCGGCGGTTCAATAGGCTCGCGACCAAGCATGGGCCCAAATGGCCGCCCAAAGGTGCAGAGCGGTTTGGCGGCCATCATCCTCAAGGAGCTTCGGCGTTTTTTCACGGATCGGCGTATGGTTTTAACGACCATTATCTTGCCCGGATTGATGATTTATCTTCTTTACACGCTTATCGGCGGGGCGGTGGGTAGTCTGACATCTGTGGATAATACCAAGAGTATATATGTGGTTAATCTGCCAGATTCGTTGAAGGCCCAGATTTCGACTGCCGGATTGAACTTTGAGGCATCCGATAATAGTCAGGTTGATGCCCTGAAGCAACAGGTCACTGATAAGGATGCTGATCTGTTGGTCGTCTTTCCAGCGGATTTTGATGCCCAGGTCAATGCCCAGTTGGCGGCTGTAAGCAGTGACCACGGTGGTGGAAACGTGACCGACAGTACCAGTACCAGTAACGGTAACGCTAACGGTAACGCTAACGGCTCAACGGCTGCGGCCACAACTTCGAATCCTCCCCAGATTGCTGTCTATTACAACTCTGTTTCCACTTCGTCCACTCAGCAGTTCAGCGCTGTTACGCAATTTCTCGATAGCTACAAGAATTCCCTGGCACCTCTGTTTTCTGTGAATGATCCAGGCCAAGACGGAACAAGTTTCGATTTGGCCAGTGCTAAGGATTCCAGCGGATTTGTCTTCTCCATGATGCTGCCGATGCTCATTTTGATCTTTCTCTTCACCAGTTGCATGAGTATTGGCCCGGAATCCATCGCTGGCGAAAAAGAACGCGGCACTATTGCGACCCTGCTGGTCACACCGTTAAAACGTTGGCAACTGGCATTGGGCAAGATCGTCTCTTTATCCTGTATTGCCCTACTCGGTGGGCTGTCCAGCTTTATCGGGGTGATGCTTTCGCTTCCCAAACTGATGAACAGTGGCTCCACTGTGGGTACAAGTAGTCTTACGATCTATAGCGTGTCAGACTATCTGCTGCTGCTGGGGGTCATCCTCTCCACGGTTTTGGTTTTTGTTGGCCTGATTTCGATGCTGTCTGCCTTGGCCAGGGGTGTTCGGGAAGCTTCCACTTACGTGATGCCGCTGATGATCGTCGTTGCTCTGGTTGGCGCTACGGGCATGTTCTCTCAGACTGCCACCTCCAATCTGATGTATTACCTGATCCCAGCTTACAATAGCGTCCAGAGCATGATTGGAATCTTTTCTTTTGCTGCTTCACCCCTGCATATAGCTATCACCATCGGGGTTAACGTGATTATTGCCGGGATTTGCGTCATAGGTTTGACGCGGATGTTTGAAAGCGAGCGGATTGTCTTTTCGCGTTGAACTTTGTATTTGCTGATGCCGGCCATACTTATGACATTGAGGATTGGTGCGGTCGGCATGCAGGTATAATGAAGATACTTTGGACAAAATGTGAAATTAAAATACTACCTGCTACCCCCTGATAGCTTCAACTATGTGTTAGTATACGCAGGTGCAGACTTTAAGGTCTGAATGTTATGTGGCGCTGTTCTCTTGGTTGCAGGTGGCGTCATGGGTTTGCCCCAGGGCAGAAGGAAAGGCAAGGCAAATGGCTGAAGGTAGTGTCAAGTGGTTCAATCCCGACAAAGGTTACGGCTTCATTTCACGTGAGGATGGCGACGATTTGTTCGTTCATTACTCAGAGATCCAGGGTGATGGTTTCAAAACCCTGGAGGAAGGCGCCTCGGTCGAGTTTGATATCACGACCGGCCAGAACGGTAAGCTGCAAGCCAGCAACGTACGCAAGCTTTAAATAGCAGCAGACGTCAACCGTAACAAGAGCAGGGGCGACTCTCGCAAGAGAGGCGCCCCTACGAATATTATGATGGTGAAAAATTTGTTTTTACATTGCTGCTGTGCTCCCTGCGCTTTGGAGCCGGTCCGTCGATTGATGGAGACTGGGCATACATTAACCTTGTATTACAGTAACGATAACATCCATCCGGAAAGTGAATATCAGCTACGCCGGGACTGCTTGGTTGGGTATGCAAAAGAAGTTGTTGGCTTGGAATTGCTTGTGCCTGATTATCAACCCGAGGCTTGGCATCAGATGATCGGTAGTGCTGCCGGTGTTTTTCCCTTGATTCCTGAAGCTGTTGATTATGAGGAGATGCTTGTGGCCCGCCAGAAGCGATGCCGACTTTGCTATAGCCAGCGCTTTACTGCCTTGGCTGAGGCAGCCTCGGAGAGGGGTTTTTCTCAGATATCGACTACGCTAAGCATCTCTCCCTGGCAGTTTACTGAGCTTTTGGAAGAGGAGCTGTCAGCGGCGGCTGCTCGTTGTGGCCTGCAGGCGCATTTCGTCGATTGGCGTGAGGATTATCCACAGAGCCGGGTTCTCAGCCGGGAACTTGGACTCTATCGCCAGAAATATTGTGGCTGTCAGTACTCCCGTCAAGAAGCCGATATCGAACGCGAAGCCGCTCGTCAACGGAGACGACATGAATGAGTTTTTCCAATTCAGCTTGGAACATAGCGACAACTCGACCAGTGCTCGGGTCGGCAGCTTCAGCACTCCCCATGGCAACATCCAGACTCCGACATTCATGCCGGTTGGTACACATGCCACGGTCAAAGCACTGACATCTGAGCAATTGGAGAGCCTTGAGGCTCAAGTGGTTCTGGCTAACACTTATCACCTGTATTTGCGTCCTGGCGCCGAGTTGATTCAGCGAGCTGGCGGCTTGCACCGCTTCATGAATTGGAAGCACCCGATTCTCACGGACTCCGGTGGTTTCCAGATATTCTCTCTCGCCGACACCCTCAAGCTCGATGACGGTGGTGTCAGTTTTCGCAGCATCATCGACGGTTCGCAGCATCGGTGGAGTCCAGAGGACAATATGCGAGTGCAAAATCAACTGGGTGCAGACATCATTATGCAGCTTGACCAATGCCCGCCTTATCCAGCCGAGCATGCCTTCGTCCAGACTGCTGTCCAGCGTTCTGCCGATTGGGCCAGGCGTTGTCTTGCAGCCCACCAAAATCCCAAGCAGACGCTCTTTGCTATTGTCCAGGGAGGGCTGTTTACGGATCTACGCAAGGAGAGCATCAAACGATTGCTGGATGTTGATGAGACGTCACTTTTAAGGGCCAAGCGTTTTGGCGGCTTTGGTATCGGTGGTTATTCGGTTGGCGAGCCTCACGATCTGATGTATGAGAGTTTGGCCACCATCATCACGGCGCTGCCTGCAAATCGGCCCCGCTATTTGATGGGAGTTGGTAATCCGACCAGTCTGATCAAGGCGGTTGCCCTGGGGGTCGACCTCTTTGACTGTGTCTTACCAACGCGTACTGCACGGATGGGCTCAGCCTTCTCCAGCGAGGGACGGCTAAATCTAAGAAATGCCCGTTTTGCAGAAGATCTGGATCCGCTGGACGCTCATTGCAATTGTCCGACCTGCCAGTCCTACTCCAGGGCCTACCTGCGCCATCTGATCATGAGTAAGGAAATCCTGGCATCTACGTTGCTTTCCATCCACAACTTACACTACCTGATCGACTTAATGCGCCAAGTCCGTCAAGCTGCAGCAGAGGACAGGCTGGCCGCTTTCATCCAAGAATGGGACAACTCCGAGGCAGCTCAAGATTTTTGATCTTTATGCTTGGCCAAAATCTTGATAAATATCCCATAAAATGCTTGATACGTGAGATTTTGGGCACTAAAATGATACGCAGCAGCAGGTACCTGCCTAAATGTTGCATAGTTGGTATGAAGGATGCTTGCAAGGGGATAAACCAATGAAGCCATACAAAGGGGAGAGGGTAGGTCATGCCAGGTAGCATAGCGACAGATGAACTGATGGCATCGACACTGTCCGCCAAGGTC
>JAIRUT010000051.1 GCA_031254255.1 Coriobacteriales bacterium | reverse complement strand
TCGCTGACCTGTGTTGATCCATCGACCGGATACATAAAAGCTATGCGCGGTGGCAAGGATTTTTATACAGATCAGTGGAGTACCTGCTGGCAGATGACCCGCCAAGCCGGATCAAGCTTTAAAACCTATGCCTTGGTGACTGCTATCAAGGACGGCTATTCGCCAAACCTGAGTGTTTCCACAGCATCTCCGACAGTCATTAAGATGGACGGCTATGCGCCATGGACTGTGAATAACTATAGCGGTGGAGATATGGGCACTATGACCTTGGCGCGCGCCACCGCTCTTTCTTCCAATACTGCCTATGCCCGGGTAATGCGGGCTGTCGGGCCTGACGCGATAGCTGAAACTGCTAACAGCATGGGTGTCGCGAGTGATCTTCACGACAGGGGGCCAAATGGTGAGGACTTGGGGGTTCCCCAGTCCGTAGTGCTGGGAGCCAAAGGTGTGAACACCCTGGATATGGCTTCTGGATACAGTACCTTGGCCAATAATGGCAAGCATAATAAACCGACTGCGATTATGAAGATTGTTGATCGTCAAGGGAATGTGGTCTATGAGCATCAACCGGAGAATGAGCAAATTCTGACACCTGAAGTGGCCTATGCAACTACTGATGTGTTGCGTGGCGTTGTGCAATACGGTACCGGTAAACTCGCTAATATTTCTGGTCGGGATATTGCTGGAAAGACAGGTACTTCGGACAAATGGAAGGATGCTTGGTTTATTGGCTATACCCCACAGCTCTGTACAGCTATTTGGGTTGGATATCGGGATGAGGCCTCGTTCGTAAATCACAACGAAGGTGGTGTTTATGCTGCTCCGGTTTGGCATCAGTTTATGACCAATACTTTGGCTAGTATGCCTGTGGAAAAGTTTCAAACAGTATCTGCACCGAAGTATGACTCTAGCCTGTCCTTCATGACCCCTGAGGAACGATCAGCTGCAGAGGCAGCGGCCAAACAGAAGGCCGAGCAAGATGCCAAGAAAAAGGAAGATCAGGCCAATACCAACAATCAGAACAATACCGACAACTCGCAGAGTACTGGTAGCAGTAGCTCCAGTGGTTCTGGCAGTTCCAGTGGCTCAAGTAGTTCGGGTAGTTCGAGCGGCGGCAACAGTAGCAGTGGCAGTAGCTCAGGTTCCAGTGGTTCTACTGGTGGCAATAGCTCTAGTGGATCGAAAAGTACAGGCGGAGGGTCGGCTGGCCCATAATAATGTGGCTGGTTGATAGAAGGAAGGTTTCCTGTGTAACGTACAAAAGGGCCGCTCGAATGAGCGGCCCTTACTACTATTGGTGGTGTGCCCGGCATGGGATGGCAATTGATAGGGTGGTGTCAGACCTCTTTTTGCATCAGCTTGCGGCGGAAGTCGTAATCGCTTTTCAGGATATCTGTCAAGCTGAGCTGGGGGTGCCAGCCGAGCATCTCGTGGACACGGGTTGTGTTTGCGATCAGACGGGCGGGATCGCCCGGCCTTCTGGGGGCGTATTCAAAGGGAACCTCAAAGAGCCCTTGTGCTGCATCCAATACCTGTTTGACCGAATAGCCATCCCCGCTGCCCAGATTGGCGATCAGGGAATCGGATGTCTTGAGTAGATAGTCGGCACCGAGGACATGGGCTTGGGCAAGGTCGGTGACATGGATGTAGTCGCGCACACAGGTACCGTCTGGGGTGTCGTAGTCGCTGCCAAAAATGTAGAATTTGTCACGTAAGCCGAGGGCAGTCTGCATAACTAGCGGGATAATATGCGTTAGATTGTCTTTGTCCAAGCCGATGGCCAGTGAGGCATCTGCGCCGGCCACGTTGAAATAGCGGAATATGCAGTACTGCATGTCATGGGCTGCGGATACCCATTGGATCATCTTCTCGCAGGCCAGCTTGGTTTCGCCGTAAGGGTTGATCGGGCAGGTCAGGTCATCTTCTCGGCAGATTCCGCCTTCCAGTTCGCCATAAACCGCCGCTGTGGAGGAGAAGACCAGCCGCTTGATGTCGCGGTCGACCATTGCCTCCAGAAGCGTGCGTACCCCCTCGACATTGTTTTCGTAATAGGCCAGAGGCTGGCTGACACTTTCTGGAACTATCAGCTTGGCCGCAAAATGCATGACCACTTCAATTGGCTTGTTTTTGAACTCGGCTGAGGACTCGATGTCAAAGACCCGCGTGATGTCGCGGCCATTGCGGATGTCACCCCAGTAAAAACGGGCATCCGGATGCACCGCGTCACGTCGGCCAGTTGCCAGATTGTCCAGCACCACGACCTCGTGGCCAGCACGAATCAGCTCGTAGACGGTGTGTGATCCGATATAACCAGCTCCGCCAACAACAAGTATTTTCATCATTCCTCCTGGAGTGTTCGTTCGGTGAAGGTTGCGGGTAGACTGCGCTTTGGAAGCTTGCGCCCCCTATATTATAATGGCAAGTTGCAAATGAAACGGCGATTCGTGACTATAGCATTCAAGATCATGATAGTTGCCACGTTGTTGAGCAACTCGCAATAATGGGTTGATTTGTGAACAATTGCGATTATGGATGAATGAATCGGTGTTTTTATAAGTGACTTTCGACAAATCCAAGGAGTGTAACCGGGTGTTATCCAGTGAAGAACAATTGCATATTATCAAGAGTGGCGGCGCGACCATCGTGCCAGAGGCTGCCCTGAAGACCAAGCTGGACCGGGGCAAGTCCCTGCGCATCAAGCTCGGTGTCGATCCGACAGCCCCTGACCTGCATATTGGCCACGTCGTGCCCTTGCGCAAGCTGCGTCAGTTCCAAGATCTCGGCCATACTGTGGTTTTGATCATCGGCAACGGCACCGCCTTGATCGGCGATCCCTCCGGGCGCAACACCACGCGTCCACCCCTGACATCCGAGGAGATCGCGGCCAACGCGGCTACCTATGTAGAGCAGGCCTTCCACATTTTAGACAAGGAAAAAACCGAGCTGACTTGGAATAATGACTGGCTGGGCGAACTGAAGTTGCCGGAGATCCTCAAGCTGGCCTCCCAATTCACGGTCGCCCGTATTCTGGAGCGTGACGATTTCTCCAAGCGTTATGCCAACCAACAGGCTATATCCCTGCATGAATTTCTCTATCCAGTTATGCAGGCCTATGATTCAGTGGCTGTCAAGGCCGACGTTGAGATCGGCGGCACCGACCAGCTCTTCAACCTGCTGGCTGGGCGCGAGCTGATGGAAAAGCTCGGCAATGAGCCGCAGGTCTGCTTGACCCTGCCGCTTCTGGAGGGCATAGATGGTGTCCAGAAGATGTCCAAAAGCTACGGCAACTACATTGGCATCACCGATGCGGCCGATGACATGTTTGGCAAAGTGATGAGCATTCCGGATGAATTGATGCCACGTTACTACCATTTGGCTTCGACCTTTTCTGTCGAGAAGGCGGAGGCGGTGGAGGCAGCTCTCAAGGACGGCAGCCTACATCCGAATGTAGCCAAGCGACGCTTGGCGGCGAACATCGTGACGGCCTATCATGGAGAAGCGGCAGCCGAGGCAGCCGAGGCAGCCTTCGACCGGATCTTCAAGCAACGCGAACTGCCTGAAGATCTGCCGGAGTTTGCACTTGCCTTGGAGCCAGACGAGGATGGCCTGATCTACCTGCCCAAACTGATGGCCGAGGAGTTGAATTTTGCCAGCTCGGCCAGCGAGGCCAGGCGCTTGATTGATGGCGGCGGGGTCTCTCTGAATGGTCAGCCTTTGGAAAAAGGAAGCTACAAGGTTTCAGCAGATGCCCTCAAAGATGCGGTACTGCAGGTTGGCAAACGCAAGTTCGCACGTTTGGTCTAAAGACAAAAAGGGGACGGTTCTTTTTTGTCTTGGCCAATAGTGATGATAGAGAAAGCTGAATAGAGGACAAAAAAGAACCGTCCCCTTTTTGTCCCCTTTTGTCTTTAAATTGACGTCTATCGACCAGCAAGGAGTCAATATGCTATTTTCCGATATCGATTATCTGGACAGCGACTTTACAATCAAGCACGGCTACGTTGGCGTTACGGGAGATCGCATCAGCTATATGGGAACTTCGGCTCCCGCGGATCTCTCTGCCTACGGCTCAGTCTACTCCGGTCATGGGCGCCTGCTGATGCCCGGGCTGTATAATATCCACGCCCATGCGGCCATGACGCTGCTGCGTGGCTATGCTGAGAATCTGCGCCTCCAAGAGTGGCTGACTGAGCAGGTCTTTCCTTTTGAGGCCAAGATCACCGAGCCTGATGCCTATGCGGCGACGACTCTGGCGATTGCCGAGATGTTGCGCTTTGGTGTGGTCAGTGTCTCGGATATGTATTTCTTCGATTCTGAGCGGATCCGAGCGGTCGGCGATTCTGGTTTCAAGGCCAATCTCAGTCCGGCGCTGAATATCTTTGATCCGGATGTCCAGTTTCAGGACTTGCCGGAATGTGCTGAGAACGAACGCTTGGTCAAGGAGTTTCACGGTAGCGAGGACGGGCGCCTGCTCATCGACCTGAACATTCACTCCGAATACCTCTCCAATCCGCAGGTCGTTCAAGCGGTCGGCGACCAGGCTGTTGAGCTGGGTGTGGCCACTCACATCCATCTCTCCGAGACCCGACTGGAGCATGAGGAATGCAAGGCTCGGCGGGGAGGATTGACTCCGGCGGCCTATTTCGAAAGCCTCGGCTTCTTCCGTCAACCCTGCACGGCTGCGCACTGTGTCTGGACTGATCCCGAGGACTGGCAGATCATGATACGCAATGGGGTCACAGCAGCTGCCAATCCGGCCTCAAACTTCAAGCTGGGCAGCGGCTTTGCTCCGATTGCGCAGATGCTGGAAGCCGGAGTGCAGGTTGGGCTTGGGACAGATGGTATGGCCAGCAACAACAACCACAACATGTTCAAGGATCTCTACCTGCTGGCAACCGTCTATAAGGCTTCCAGTGAGGACCCGACGGTGGTCACGCCAGCCGAGGCACTGGCCGCCGCGACCATCAACGGCGCGAGGGCCCAAGGTCGTGCGGACTGCGGCAGCATCATCGTCGGCAACCGTGCCGACCTGATTGTCCTGAACACCGATATACCTTGGATGAAACCGGTCAGCTCGCAGCTGAACAATCTGGTCTTTGCTGCTCAAGGCAGCGATGTCGTGCTGACCATGGTCGATGGCCAAGTACTATACAAAGATGGGGAGTGGACAACAATCGACATAGAGCAGATCAGCGCAGCCACCCAGATGGCCCGGGACCGAATCGTCTCGGAGCTTTGATCGGGAAGTTGGGCAGGACAGGAAGACAAAAAGGGGACGGTTCTTTTTTGTCTTGAACGTATAGACTGAGATTGCAGGTTTGTAAAGAATGGGATTCAAGACAAAAAAGAACCGTCCCCTTTTTGTCTTGTCCCCATGAGGTCTGGGGTTATGAAAGAGTTGACTAATCAGCGATCCGCAAAGCCGCGAGCCCTGATTGCTATGAGTGGCGGGGTCGATTCTTCCGTGTCCGCATTATTGATGCATCAAGCTGGATACGATTGCGCCGGGGTGACCATGCGTTTGATCGACGACAGCTACCTCGAACCCAGCTCCGATCTCAATCACAGCATTAACTCCGATTCGGCGTGTCAGGTAGTACGTCAGGGGGACGTAAAACTTGATACACCTCATTCCCGTCAACCTTTACCTGACACCGATGCCCAAGCCCAAGACGCACGTGCGGTTTGCGATCGGCTGGGCATTCCCCATTACAGCTTGGATCTGACAGACGCCTTCACAGAGTATGTCGTCCAACCCTTCATGGCCGGTTATCTGTGCGGAGAAACTCCGAATCCCTGCATAACATGCAACAGGCACATCAAGTTTGACCTGCTCTGGCAAAAGATGCTGGAGTTGGACTTCGATGTGCTGGTCACTGGGCATTACGCACGCTGCCTGCCGGTTTCTGAAGAGGGGAAGGGGGAGCAGGTTCCAATGGGGAAGGATCCGTTGGGGCGTAATTCCGAATACGGGATTTTCCGCAGTTTATCCACCGACAAGGATCAGAGCTATGTGCTCTGGCCATTGCAGCGGGAACGTCTGGCGCGGATGCGCTTTCCGCTTGGCGAACTTCAGAAAAGCGAAGTCCGGGAGATCGCCAGACAAAACGGCCTTGGTTTGGTGGTGGCGGAAAAACCCGAAAGCCAAGATATCTGCTTCATTCCCCATGGCGATCATGCTGCATTCATTGAGCACTTTGCGAACCTGAGGCCTGCTGATCTCGAGGGTCCAATCATTGATTCTGATGGCAATACCCTCGGCCAGCATCAGGGACTTTACCGCTATACGATCGGTCAGCGCAAAGGGCTTGGGGTTGCAGTCGGTGAGCCGCTCTATGTGTATGACATCGACAGCGCAGACAACACGCTTCGCGTCGGTCGAGACGAGGCGCTCTACCGAGACAGTGTGTCTCTACGGGAGCTGAACCTCCTCGCCGAGCTGCCGATCAATCAAGGGATTGCCATACAGGCGCAGTACCGCTACGCGTCCTCGGCTCATCCGGCGACTCTCTACATCGAGGACACTGTGTCGGGTTTTCAGGCCCGAGTGCATTTCGACGAGCCGCAGAAAGCTATCTCCCCCGGGCAGTCGCTGGTCTGCTACCAAGGGGAACGAGTTGTTGCTGGAGGCGTGATTGACAAGAGATATAGTGAGTTTTATTCCATTTAAACCAGTTAAATTGTAATTCAAGCCATTGATGCATTTAGTGTGCGAAAGATATAATTGAATACTCAAAAGGTTGATACCATCTATTGCTGGATCCTGACGCGGAGGGTATGATGCGCGATCATATTCGCTTGAACTACTACAATCTTTTTTGGATTTTTATTATCTGTTCAATCTTGGGACTGGTTGGTGAGACATTGTTCTGCTACCTCCAGACTGGCAGGATTCATAGTCGCGCCGGCTTGGTCTGGGGGCCTTTTTCACCGATTTATGGTAGCTGCGCCGTTTTTATGACCATAGTCTTGAACCGTATTCGAAACAGACATCTGCCTGTGATAATTTTGACGTCCATGTTGATCGGTATGGCCTTTGAGTTTCTGGTGAGTTTGCTGTTGGAACGCTGTTTTGGTCTGCAATCTTGGGACTATTCAGGCACATTCATGAATATTGGTGGCCGTACGAATCTGTTTTTTGGGATTATTTGGGGTGTTGCCGGAT
>JAIRUT010000019.1 GCA_031254255.1 Coriobacteriales bacterium | reverse complement strand
CCAATGAAGATGCCGACAAAAAGCTCTCCGGAATGCAGGCCATCAAAGTGTCCGCTTTGGACAGAGCCGAAGTAGGCCGACCAGCCGACCAGCACGGCGGCCAATCCGACAAAGCTGTGAAACAAGGCGATGAGCTCGGGCATCTGAGTCATCTCCACGCGCTTGGCCCTGATGATACCGATTACGGCACCGACAGCCATGGCGCCGAGTATCGCCCCAATTGCCCAGTTGGGAGCCGCTTCGTGGATCAGGTAGGGGACCAGGCTGTCATTACTGGAGGTTCCAAGCACCACCCCGAGGATGGTGAAGGCCAGCGCCACGGTCATACCACAGGCACCGAGGATGTTGCCGCGTCGGGAGGTCTCGTGCCGGGATAGCCCAGCCAGCGAGAGGATGAATAAAAGTCCGGAAATGATGAAGGCACCGCTGATCAGGGAGGCCGGCATGCTGAATGTTTCCATATTTATTTCTGCCCCTTACTGAACATGTTCAGCATGCGTTGCGTCACCGTAAAGCCACCGAAGATGTTGATGGAGGCAAGCAGAATGCCGATAACGGAAAGGATCAGAATAACCAGGTTGACAGGATCAGTCATAGGCAAGGATCGGTCCACCAATTGAAACCCTCCCAAGCAGCCGACGATAATGATCCCGGATATCGCATTGGTCACACTCATCAAAGGCGTATGCAGGGAGTGGCTGACTTTGCCGATCACATAAAAGCCGATAACGATGGAGAGCATCAAGACCATGAAGTGTCCGGTCAGGCTCTCCGGGGAGAAAGCAAAAAGCACCAGGAAAAGCGCCGCCAGCAGCGCAGCCCCGACATAGACGACCGACTTGGGAAGCTGCCTCTTCTCAGTCGCCAGCGCCTCTGTGCTGGCATCGATCGCGCCAGCACCAGCCGCCGCAACCGGGGCAGCTGAGACCTTGACTTCCGGAGGCGGCCAAGTGACTTCACCGCCGTCTGCCACCAGCATGCCACGCTGGACGACATCTTCGTTGTCGATCATCGCCATCCCGTCTTTTGCCGGGGTGATCAGCTTCATTAGGTTCAAAATATTGGTGGCAAACATACTGGAGGCTTGGGTTGGCATCCGGTTTGGCAGATCGGTATAGCCGATGATCTTCACGCCGTTTTCCGTGATGACGATCTGATCCGGAGCCGAGCCCTCTACATTGCCGCCACTGGAGGCGGCCATGTCTACAATAACCGAGCCCGGACGCATGGCGGCCACCATATCTGCGCTTAGGAGCCGCGGGGCTGGGTGGCCGGGAATTTGGGCTGTGGTGATGATGATGTCCATGTCCTTGGACTGCTCGGTGTACATACGAGCCGCCGCTGCCGCGTAGTCCTCGGTAGCTTCCTTGGCGTAGCCATCAGAGCTTTGCTGGGCGGCAGCCTCGACGGCAACGAATTCCGCGCCCATCGACTCCACCTGCTCGGCAGTCTCTGCCCGGATGTCTGTGGCCTTGACCACGGCTCCCAAAGAGCGGGCAGTTCCGATTGCGGCCAGGCCGGCTACACCGGTTCCGGAGACAAAAACCTTGGCTGGTGGAACCTTGCCAGCGGCCGTGACCTGCCCGGTGAAGAAGGAGCCGAAAACATTGGCAGCCTCAATGACAGCCCGATAGCCGCCGATATTGGCCATCGAAGAGATGACATCAAGCGACTGGGCGCGGGAGATGCGAGGAACAGAGTCCATGGCCAGAACAGTGAGCCCTTGCTTGGCCAAGGCATCCAGACGCTCGGAGGAGCGCGGGGCCTCGATCAGCGAAACCAGCAGGGCACCCTTATGCATCCGCACCATCTCCGACTCGTCTGGGGCATTGATCTTGGTAACAATATCGGCATCCCAAGCGGTTGCTCCGTCTACGATTTGGGCCCCGGCCTCAATGTATTCACTGTCCGGGAAGGAGGCGGCCAGACCGGCTCCTGATTCCACCGTTACCGTATAACCCAGCTTGATCAATTGGCTGACGGTTTTTGGTGTGCCGGCAACTCTTCTCTCTCCGGCAGCCGATTCTTTGGGGATACCAATTATCATTTATGACCTTTCCTTCCGGGTACAGAGAGCGCAGGGTGTAGAGAAAGGGAGTGCTCAGTAGACACCCAGCACTCCCCGCAAACACTCAGTAAGTGATGCCCTCCCACTTCATGGCATCGGCGACTTTCAGGAATCCGGCGATATTGGCACCGATCACCAGATTGCCTGGGTGGTCGAATTCCGCAGCTGCCTCAGATGCGTTCTTGTAGATATTACACATGATTTGATGCAGGCGCTCGTCAACTTCCTCAAAAGTCCAGCTCAGACGCAGTGAATTCTGGGACATCTCCAAGCCGCTGGTGGCCACACCGCCGGCGTTTGCGGCTTTGGCCGGGCCGAAGAGGACACCGTTTTCTTGGAAGACTTGGACAGCCTCTGGGGTGCTGGGCATATTGGCACCCTCTGCGACGGCGAAGCAACCGTTGGCAACCAAGGCCTTGGCGGCCTTTTCATCCAACTCATTTTGCGTAGCGCAAGGCAAGGCGATATCGCAGGGTACAGTCCAGATATCACTGCAACCTGCATGGAAGCTGGCGCCAGGCTTCTGGTTAACGTATTCGCCTATACGTTTTCTCTCGACCATCTTGATCTGCTCGACAACATCGAGATCAATGCCGTCGGGATCGACGATGTAACCTGAGGAGTCGGACAGCGTGATGACCTTAGCGCCGAATTTCTGGGCTTTTTGGGCAGCGAAAAAAGCAACATTTCCGGATCCGGAAATGACTACCGTCTTGCCGTCAAAACTGGTGTTCTTGAGATCCTTGAGCATATCTTCAGTGAAATAGCAAAGTCCATAGCCCGTGGCCTCCGTGCGAGCCAGGGATCCACCATAGGTCAGGCCTTTGCCGGTCAGGATGCCTGTAAAGTCATTGTGCAGGCGCTTGTATTGGCCAAACATGAAACCGATTTCGCGTGCGCCCACGCCGATATCGCCGGCTGGAACGTCTGTATTTGGGCCGATGTGCTTTTCCAGTTCGGTCATGAAGCTCTGACAAAAACGCATGATCTCGTTGTCGCTACGACCCTTGGGGTCAAAGTCCGAACCACCCTTGCCGCCACCCATTGGCAGGCCAGTCAGGGAATTCTTGAAAATCTGCTCAAAGCCCAGAAACTTGATAATTGAGGCATTGACTGAAGGATGAAAGCGCAGGCCACCCTTGTAGGGGCCGATGGCCGAGCTGAATTGCACCCGATACCCGCGATTGACCTGGACCTTGCCATTGTCATCGACCCAGCTGACACGGAACTGGATAAACCGCTCCGGCTCGGCGATCCTCTCCATGATTCCCGCCTCGATCAGGTCAGGATGTTTCTCGATCACCGGTTCCAGTGATTCAAAGACCTCCTTCACAGCTTGCAGGAATTCATTCTCACCCCTGTTTCTCTTTTCTACGGATGAATAGATGTCTTGCATGTATTGGGTTTGGATGCTCATAATTATCTCCTAGCGTGGACAAATCCCGATTGATTGATTGTGGACCGCAATTTGGCAGGCAACCAGTCAAACGACACGTCCAAAATCGTTTTTAACCAAGCGATTATAAAACAAACAGTATCTCTAATGCTAGCTAATGTCACTTGGCCGACCATTTATTAGAGGATAGAATTGCTCATAGAAATTGATTTTGCTTGAAAAAAAATATTCCGATTGTTCCTGTATTTGCACTGAAAAGATGGGATTGAGGCAGGTCTTAATATGAGCGAGATGAGAAGGGGAACTGACTTGGGCGAAAACCAAACTGCTGCTAACTTCGTTGCGGATGCCAATAATAGTAACATCAAGCAGGCTTTGATAATCGTGGACATTCAAAACGACTTCTGTCCAGGGGGGTCATTGGCGGTGACAGGAGGGGATGGGATTGTCGAGTTGACCAACAGTTTGGCCGAGCAGTTTTCTGCAGTCGGGGACTTGGTGTTGGCCACGCAAGACTGGCACCCAGCCGACCATGGCTCCTTTGCCTCTCAGCACAAGGGTGTGACAGTTGGTGAAATGGGGGAGCTGAGCGGTCTGCCCCAGGTCTTCTGGCCGGATCACTGCATTGCCGAGACCCAAGGTGCCGAGTTTCATCCCAACCTGAAGGCCGAGCTGATAGATGTGGTCTTTCGCAAGGGGACAGACAGGCGCATCGATTCCTACTCCGGTTTCTACGACAATGACCATGCCAGTTCAACCGGACTTGCGGAGTTTTTACGTACCGAAGGCGTGACGGATGTAGTGGTTGTCGGCCTGGCCACGGACTATTGCGTCTTGGCCACCGCCCTGGATGCCCTTACCGAGGGCTTTGCGGTTACAGTGATCTCCGATGCCTGCAGGGCGGTGAATATCAGCCCTGACGACGGCAGACAGGCTCTGAAAAGGCTGGAGGAGGCCGGTGTTCAGATAGTGGATTCCAGCAGATTTGGATCAGATCGGATAGTTTCTTAAACTTATAGTTGTCTTTGCAGTTCTTTATGGTAAACTTTACGGCGCTGTTTTCAACGTGCGCGATTAGCTCAGGGGGAGAGCACTACCTTGACACGGTAGGGGCCACAAGTTCAAATCTTGTATCGCGCACCATGAGTATTCGCAGGTCAAGAGTGATTTTTAAGCTCTTGGCCTGTTTTGTTTTGAGAACAATTGACAAATAGCCATATGTCAAAAAATATCATCAGCCAAATGCTCGAGCCAGATATCTGGATTTTTTTATCCCTGGATGTCAGAATAGGTATGATTCAACGTTTAGATTGTTTAAATTGAGTGGAGTGATTTGTCCGAGCATTTTGATGTCATTGTGATTGGTGGTGGGCCGGCTGGGATCATGTCGGCTTTGGCTGCCGCTGCCGAGGGTTCACGGGTTTTGATCCTGGAGGCCAAGGATCGCATAGGCGGCAAGATCATGGTCAGCGGTAATGGTCGCTGCAATTTTTCCAATACTGCTATATCCGCTGGTGCTCCCGATTTCCTGTCGCAGTACCATAATGCTGAATTTGCCGCATCCATACTCTTGCGCTGTGACAGCTCTTGGCTAAGAGACCTGTTTGAGCATTGGGGTATGGCGGTTGTTGATCAAGATGGCTGGCTTTTTCCGGCCACTCGCTATGCTGGCAGTGTGCTCGAGGTTTTGCTACGAGAGCTCAAGAGGTCGTCTGTGGTGATAAAAACCCAGTGCGTGGCAGCGGATCTCTCCTGTTGTCAAGACTCCAAAATTATTTTAGCTTGTGGCTTCAATGAATGCTCAAGCTCCATTCTCGGCAACATTATCGATGTTGATGCGCAATTGCCATACACTGAATTTCGCCCGATCCTGCATCCTCTGAACACAGAAAAGAGTTTGCTGGAAGGCCTTGATGGCCTGCGTGCGGTTTGCCGCCTGAATCTTTTGCGCGACGGCAAGTTGCTCTTCAGCGAGATCGGAGAACTGATGTTTCGCAATTACGGGATCTCCGGAATTGTTACCTTCAATGCTAGCCGCTATTCAGAAAAAGGTGACATTGTTTCTTTGGATCTGACGACCACTTGGAATGGGTTGAATCTAACTGATATCTGTGAGCGTTATGCCAGTCAACCCTGCAATACCCTCTTTGATGGTCTTTTGCGCAGGCCATTAGGCTTGGCTATTTTAAGGAAGGCGAAAGTCGCTGGAGAAAGATCTATCACTTCACTCACAGATTCAGAAATAAAACGGTTGGAGTCTATATGTACCGACTTCCAATTGGAGGTTCAAGGCAGCGATCTTGGAAACCTCCAGCCTCAGGCTCAGCGAGGTGGACTATCTTTTGAGGCACTTGATCCGGAAAGTCTTCAGCTCAAGATGGCGCCAAATGTCTATGCGGCGGGGGAGATTATCGATGTTGATGGTCCCTGCGGTGGATACAACTTGCATTGGGCTTGGGCGTCTGGATGGGCAGCTGGGCTGGCTGCAGCAAAATCAAAATCCTAAACTACCTGAAATTTTTCGTAGGCCTCCGGGCTGACGATCAGGCGTACGGCACCTGGTAGTACGCTAGCGGAGAATGGAGTCTGAGCATCCGGTACTTCACCGTCATGCTGCAGGTAGAGCGGAGGATTCGATTCGATTCGAACCGAACTGGCCATATGTATCTCCAAAGCATCCGGACGATTCGGGGAGTTGTCGCTACGGTCCAGGAAGGCCGCAAAAAGTGTTGGCAGTAAGGCCAGGGCATTGTGGGACTTCAGGATCGCGACCTCAAAGAAGCCGTCTCGGGCATTGTTTCTGTGAGTGATTGAGATGTCCTGGTTGATCTTAGCGAAGTTCAGCAGCAGGACAGCAATGCCCTTGGCTGTAATCTCGCTTTCGGGTGTCTGAATTTTGAATTCTGAATATGTGGGATTCAAGTGACTGATGGCTGCTGC
>JAIRUT010000156.1 GCA_031254255.1 Coriobacteriales bacterium | reverse complement strand
GGGTCATTATCTGGGAAATGCTGGCCGATGTCACCACATCTGGCCGCCCCGAGCAAGGCATCGGCGATGGCATGGGCCAAGACATCGGCATCGGAGTGCCCGAGTAAACCGCGGTCATGGGGAATTTGGGTGCCTCCAAGGATCAGCGGCCGCCCACTTTTGAGGTCGGCAAAGGCATGGACATCGAAGCCCTGACCGATTCGCAGAACTTCACCCATTCAGCTCTTCCAAACGGGAGAACAGGCCGGCATTGATGGCTGCGAGATCTTCTGGAACAGTCATCTTGATGTTGTCGCGAGGCCCTTGGATCAGAATCATCCGGCCCTCTATGCGCTCCACCAGAGAGGAGTCGTCTGTGCCCACAAAGCCTTCTGCCAGCGCAGCAGCGTGGGCACTACGGAGGATGGGAGCCCGAAAAACCTGAGGCGTCTGAGCCACCCAAAGCAAAGAGCGATCCGGAGAGCCGATTATCGAATTGCCATTTACAAGTTTCAATGTATCAATTGCCGGGTAACCGACAACCGCACCGTCGATATCCAGGTTTCCCCTGATGGTCGAGATCAGATGATCGACAAGATCCGGCGTGATCAGCGGACGGGCGCCATCGTGAACAACTATGAACTCATATTCATTGGGTACCACATTGATGCCGGAAAACGAGGACTCCTGACGTATCGACCCCGCTGGCGCTATGACAATTGGGGTGACGAAGGGAAAGGCGTCAATGGCTTTGTGGCAGTACTCCTCCATGCGCTCCTCGGGAGCGACGATAACGATCAGGCCAATGTCAGCAACGGCATCAAAGGCCTCTGCACTCCAAGTCAAAATCGGCTTGCCCAAAACATCCAGGAGCTGTTTGCCATCGCTGTGTCCGAAGCGCTCACCATTGCCACCGGCGACGATGACCACAGCTGTATGCGGATTTTTGGATACTTGTCCACGCACCGTGCTCAGGGAGGTGGCCAAAGAGTCCAGGTATTCACGACTGAAGACCAGCTCAGGACGCTCGATCACTGGCGGGGCGATCACCGGGTCTTTGAACAGAACAGAACTCTCTCTAGAAGCCGATACACTGCCAACTACCAAATGATAGCTGGACTCCTTGCTCTCCAACATCTTCAAAGTAAATCCAGATCCAATCCCATAGTCAAACACAGAGTCACTCCCAGCCAAGCTTGGTTTTTGCAGTCTTTAGCAATACGACGTTACTGATGCGTTCACGCTATTGATGCGCTCAGTAATAATTATTGATATCCACTATAAATACTATTGCAATCAATACCCCCAACGCGATCGCTATGATATTCAGGACAATTCCGGCAGTAGCCACAGGTGTTGGCCTTTTATTACGGGAGATGGTACCCAGCACTAAACCAACAATTCCTGGCACGATAGTCAGGCCAAGGCCAAGACAGAACAGCACACTGCAAATACCCAAGACAAGCGATGCGATTCCAGCTCCGTCATTTTTGTGTACAGCGGGTGGATTCTGATAGATTGGGGCTTGGTAATAGTAGACTGGTTGCTGATAGGATTGACTGTAGGGTGGCTGCTGGTAGGTCTGCTGATAAGATTGCCCGTAGGGCTGCTGGTAAGCTTGCCCGTAAGGTTGTTGATAAGCCTGCCCATAGAACTGTTGGACATTCTGCTGGGGAGATCCTGCGTCAACGCCTGCCGGGTTTGCCGGGCTTGCCGGGCTCTCCGCCTGCCCTCTGTCCTTATCTGGCTCAAGCGCCTCCAACTCAGGAGCAGGAAGCGACTCCGGCACAAACTCGGAGACAAAGCCAGGACGATCCTGTATCTGATCAGTCCAGTTGGCACCGTCCCAATAGCGAATCTTCGTTTCATCACCAGTCGGATCCGGATACCAACCCTCTATAACCTCGGTAGCCACAATTTCCTCCAAAAAGTCTATTGTCAGCTGAAAAACACCAGCTATCGACTAATGCAATAGAGATAAGTAATCGACTCATCCAATCGAAATATGATATCACAGCAATCAAAACCCCATGGTAATAGCTACAAAGGGATGGATTGTTGTGAAACGTAAACTTGATGCCCCTTTCTCCCAACAAGTACTGGTTGGACAGTTCAGTCAACACTCATGACGCCACCGTCGTTGCTGCTCACTGGCTTTGCCGACAGCTGTGTCCAGAGCGGTGAGATTGGGTCTTCCTTGGCACCCATGCTGGTCTTCTTGCGCGGCTCTGGGATCTTTCCCCTGCCGGCTGAGAAGGTCATCTCAGAGCCATTGTAGTCGACCTTGATGACCGAGCCGGCACTCCATCGACCCTCGAGGACCTGCTCAGAGATCGGATCCTCGACCAGTCGTTGGATGGCGCGACGTAAGGGTCGAGCTCCGAATGTCACATCGGTGCCCTCATCGGCAATATGGATACGGGCCGCCTCCGTCAGCTTCAGGCTCATGCCTTGATCAATCAGGCGATCGCGCAGGTCAGAGATCAAAAGTTCAACGATCTGGGCGATCTCATCCTTGGCCAGTGACTTGAAGACGATGATCTCGTCGATGCGGTTCAGGAACTCCGGACGGAAAAGCTTCTTCATCTCAGTCATGACGCGGGTGTTGATCTCCTTGTCCGAGAGACCTTGCCCACTGTCCGCCGAGCCGAAACCGATAGGTGCGCTCTGGGCGATTTCCCGGGCACCGACATTAGAGGTCATGATGATGATGGTGTTGCGGAAGTCAACCTTGCGTCCCTGACCGTCGGTCAGGCGCCCCTCCTCCAGAATCTGCAGGAGGATGTTGAAGACATCCGGATGAGCCTTCTCAATTTCGTCGAAAAGGATCACGGAATAGGGACGCTGACGCACGGCTTTGGTCAGCTGGCCACCCTCATCGTAGCCAACATAGCCGGGAGGCGAGCCGACGAGGCGGGAGACTGTGTGTTTTTCCATGTATTCGCTCATGTCAAAGGAGAGCAGGGAATCCTCGGTGTTGAAGAGAAACTCCGCCAGTGCCTTGGAAAGCTCGGTTTTGCCCACGCCAGAGGGTCCGAGGAAGATGAAGGAACCGGCTGGCCGCTTGGGATCCTTGAGGCCCGCCCGGGAGCGTCTGATAGCCTTGGAAACGGCGGTCACGGCCTCGTTTTGGCCGATGATGCGCTCGTGTAAGACGTTTTCCATGCGCAGGAGCTTCTCGGTCTCGGCCTCCGTGAGGTCGGCCACTGGCACGCCGGTGGACATCGAGACGATCTCGGCGATCTCCTTATCCCCAATGGAGGCCGCTTGGCGATTGAACTCCGAGCGCCACTTCTCCTCCAGGGCCTCGCGTTCCTGAACCAAGACGCGTTCCTGGTCGCGCAGCTTGGCAGCTGACTCGAAGGCCTGGGTGTTGATGGCCTCTTCCTTCTCCAAGCGGATCTTGCGGATCTTCTCGTCGATCTCGCGAACGTCAGCCGGAATGGTCATGTTGCGAATCCGCATCCGCGCACCGGCCTCGTCCAGCACATCAATGGCCTTGTCCGGCAGGAAGCGGTCTTGGACGTAGCGATCCGCCATTGAAACGGCAGCCTTCAGGGCATCGTCGGAGAAGTGGACATTGTGATGTTCCTCATAGCGATCGCGCAGGCCCGCGAGGATCTTGACCGCTGAGTCGATATCCGGCTCGTTGATCGTAACAGTCTGGAATCTCCGCTCGAGTGCCGCGTCTTTCTCGATATGCTTGCGGTATTCATCGGCGGTAGAGGCACCGATGACCTGAATCTCCCCGCGAGAGAGGGGTGGCTTGAGGATGGCGGCAGCATCGATGGAACCCTCGGCAGAGCCGGCGCCGATGATCGTGTGCATCTCGTCAATGAACAAAATGATGTCCCGGCGATCCTTGGCTTCGCGGACAACCCGCTTCATGCGCTCCTCAAACTCGCCACGATACTTGGAGCCAGCAACCATCGCCGCCAGATCAAGGGAGATGATCTGCTTGTGACGTAGAATGTCCGG
>JAIRUT010000139.1 GCA_031254255.1 Coriobacteriales bacterium | reverse complement strand
GTGCTCTTCCGATCTAGTCGCAACACACGATTAATTTCGCTGAGGGTGGAGGGCTCGGCGTGGAAGTCGAGCAGGGTGTAATCGCCTTCTGCGAGTTTCTCAACCTCGTAAGCCAATTTGCGGCGGCCCCAATTATCGATGTTGTCGATGACTCCGCCTTGGTTGCTGATGGTATCGTTGACTCGCGTCATGGTCGCCTCACGTTCTTCTTCTTCGAGCGTGGGGCTGACGAAAAACAACAGTTCATAAGCCTTCATAGTTCACCTCCTTTGGACTATACGGCTCGGGACTTTTGAAGGCAGTGACCCGAGCAGGAAAAATGCGCGGGAAATTATAACACGTCCGGGCCTTATCCACAAATCACGGTCGCTGGGTCAATGCTTGGCTGCCTTGCTACAGGTCCGTCGCGATGGTTCGTTGCGATGGTCCGTAGCGGCATCCCGTTGCGACATTTTGCAAAACCCTTTCCTCAGTAACCCCAGTTTAAACGGCAGTTCTTAAAACTTTTGTAAATCTATTAGAAGAATCCTGGAAACATTAGGTATGATTGGTAGTTCCGATCCAAGCAGAACCCAAGCAGGATTCAGACAAGCTGGAGGGAAGCATTATGGCTGATCAGAAGAGAAAACCCAGTTCGGATAGGATAGGCGACGACGACTTTGGCTATGACTCAGCCGAGGCGCTTGTGCTGAGCAACCCAATTCCAGATCCGCACAATCTGGAGGCGGAGCAGGCTGTTCTAGCTGCCATGATCCTGGATTCTGATATTGTTGAGGAGGCGCTTGGGCGGATTCGCGTCAATGATTTCTATCGCGGAGCCCATAGCCGTATCTTCAATGCCATCTATGATCTTTCGATGCGTCATATTCCCGTTGATCCCATTTCTGTGGCCGATCGTCTGGAATCCCTTGGCGACTTGGATATGGCCGGTGGTCGGAGCTATCTTGTCCAGCTGGCAAACAACGCAACAGCTGTTTACAACTGGGAGCATCATGCAGGGATTGTCCGCCGCTATTCACTCCTGCGGGAGCTCATGAAGGCTGCCCGGAACATCGAGGCTCTGGCTGAAAGCCCCCTTGATGATAGCGAGGAGATCATCGAGCAGGCTGAGAAGCTGATCTTTGATGTTACGCAAGAGCGGGTCGAGTCCGATTTTCAACAGATAAATGAGCTACTGATCACCACTGGTCGGATGATCGAGGAGCAATCCAAAAACCAACATCGTTTTCAGGGCATCCTTTCCGGATTTGAAGAACTTGATGAACTTCTGACAGGCTTTCGCGGTGGCGATCTGATTATTCTGGCTGCCCGTCCGAGCGTCGGGAAGTCTACACTGGCCCTGAATATTGCCATGAATGCCACCAAGGAAGGTGTGACGGTGCTCTTCTACTCCCTCGAGATGCCTTCCGATCAGTTAACCATGCGTATCATCAGCTCTGAGGCTCAAGTGGATCACGGCCGCCTGCGCACGGCCAATTTGGAGGATTACGACTGGACGAATATTAATGCGGCTAGCAGTAGTCTTTATGAATGCAAGATGTTTATCGAGGATAACCCCTCCCTGAACCTTATGCAGTTGCGTGCCAAATCCCGTCGCCAACTGCGCGGGATGGAGCGGGATAAGGGCCTGATCGTGATCGACTATCTGCAACTGATGCAGCCGACGCGTTCTGGACACGAGCGGCAACGCTACATCGAGGTGGCGGAGATGACTCGCGGTTTGAAGATATTGGCCAAAGAGCTGAATGTTCCGATCATTGCACTCAGCCAGCTCTCGCGTAATGTTGAGATGCGTACAGACAAGCGCCCTCAGCTCTCTGATCTGCGGGAATCCGGAAGTATTGAGCAGGATGCCGATGTCGTGCTCTTTGTTGACCGCGCCCTGAGATGGGAGAAGGACGACAACGATGAGGATTTCTCCGGCGGGGATGCTGACAAGCACTCCAAGAGGCTGCCACCGGACAGAGCGCGCCTGATCGTTGGCAAGAACCGCAATGGTACCACGGGGATTGTCGAGGTGGCCTTCGATGAGTCCTACTCGCGTTTTCGCGAGATTGCCAAAGAGCGTGGGGCTCTGATGGGGTGATATGGCGTGGTTCAGAATGACACCATGTTGGCAGCTCAGCATCCGTTTGCTAAGGTTTTGCTTGAGCTCCAGCCAGACATAGTATAATTACTAGAGTAACAGCGATGATTATCTGTTTGCTAATTGCGTAATTATGCAATATTAATGATAGTAGAGGAAGTATATGTCAGGAACCGTATTAGTTGGCGCGCAGTGGGGCGATGAGGGCAAGGGCAAGATCACAGACCTGATCACGCCGAATTTTGACTTCGTGGTTCGCTTTCAAGGTGGGAACAATGCCGGCCACACAGTCATCCATGGCGATGTCAAACTTGCCCTTCACCTGATACCTTCGGGGATCATGTATCCGCAGATCACCCCGGTGATCGGCAATGGTTGCGTGATTGATCCCAAGGTATTGCTGGAAGAGATGAAGATGCTGGATGGTGCTGGCTTTTCGACCCAGCGCCTGCTGATTTCTGGCAACGCTCACCTCATCATGCCCTGGCACCTGGCCTTGGATGCCGCTAGCGAACAACAACTCGGATCCAACGAGATCGGCACTACCCGGCGGGGGATCGGGCCAGCCTATATGGCCAAGTCAGCCCGCACGGGCATCCGGGTTCAGGATCTGCTGGATCCGCAGATCTTCAACCTGAAGGTTACGACAACCTTGGCTGAGGTCAACGAGACACTGATAAAGCTTTACGGTCAACAGGCTTTCGAGGCCGAACAGGTGGTTGCGGACTACCTGCGCTATGCCGAAAAGATCATTCCCCATATCTCTGACGTTTCGCAAGTCCTGAACGAGGCCCTGAAAAATGGACAGCAGATACTTTTTGAGGGTGCCCAGGGCACGCTGTTGGATCTCGATCACGGAACTTATCCCTTTGTGACCTCGTCTTCCTGCACGGCAGGCGGTGCGACGATTGGCAGCGGTGTTGGGCCAACAGCCATCAAGAAGGTCTTGGGGATCGCCAAGGCCTATATCACGCGTGTCGGCTCTGGTCCTTTCCCGACGGAATTGAACGACGAGACTGGCAAGATGCTCTCTGAGCTCGGTGGTGAGGTGGGCACGACAACCGGTCGGTTACGCCGTTGTGGCTGGTATGATGCGGTAATCATCCGCTATGCTGCCCAGGTCAACGGTCTGACGGATCTCTGCATCACAAAACTGGATGTCCTTTCCTGCCTACCTAGCATTAAGGTCTGCGTGGCTTATGAGTGCGATGGAAAGCGCTATACGACTGTACCCGGCTCGCAGTCCGACTTTCACCATGCAGTTCCGATCTACGAGGAGCTACCGGGTTGGGAGACTGACATCAGCCACTGCCGGAGGTTCGAGGAGCTGCCGTCCGAAGCCCAAGATTACATCAACTTCATTGAAGCCCGGGCTGGTGTGCCCGTGAGCATGATCGCTGTTGGGCCAGACCGAGAGCAGACCATCATGTCCGGCTGGTGAGGGCCGGGGCTTTCAAGATTGGCATAGCGAATGGCCAAACGCAGGATATCAGACACAGACACAGACACACTAAAGCTCTTTGAGGCAGAGGGTTTGAAGGACAATTCTGTTTCCGAGGACTCTGTGGAGGGCGAACCTGACGAGACGAAGGCTGTTGGGGCTAAGGTTATTGAGCCAGATGCTCCTAAAGCGAAACCAGGGCCTGCCAAGGGCGATATTGAGGGGCGAGCGGGTGTGCAACCCGTGCAAAAAACTGCGATCCCTGGACCCCCTGCTCCTGCGCAACCTGCACCCGAGCCTGAGGCTCCCAAAATTATCCGCTCTATCTATGCGCCTCCTGTTGCTGAGCCTGCCAAGGGTGACGTTACAAAACGCTCGGGCGTACATCCACTGCAGAAGCCTGCTTATGCATCTCAAGCTCCTACGCCTAAACATACGCCTGCGCCTGCACCTCCTGTTCCCGAGTCCAAAAAGGGTGGCATTCCGAGTCGGGAAGAGATTGCCGAATTACTTGATATGGAGGAATATACCAAAGAGCTGAAAGAAAAAAGCCTTGCGCGAAGATTCCAGAGCAAAAGCCTGCCCCATGACCAAGCTCCCGTCTCTGAACCTGCCAAGGACATTGCGGTTGAGCGTTCGGTTGAGCTTAACCTCAGGGACGCCGGTGATCCGGCGGCTGTCAAGGACATTACTATTGAACGTTCGGCTGAGCCCCCATCACAAGAACCATATATTCCTGTCAGCAAATCCGCGCCTAGTGACGGATCTGTGTCGAATTATGAGCCATTACCAGCAGATGTGCCTGAGTTAATAAGTGAGCCCACGCCAACTGACGAGCCCACGCAAAGCGATGATTTGCCCAACAACCTACTGGAAATTAATGCTTCTGAACCAAGCAGAGGCAAGGTGCCGCCCATTGTCATCAGGGGCTTGATTGGAGAAGTGGCTTCCAAGGGTCAAGATTCGGAAGACTCAGATTTCCGGTCATCTGAATCCGAGGATTACGAAGATTCCGAGGAAGACGACCTTTTAACAAAGGTTTTAATGACTGAAGAGCTGATGGCCGAAGAACTCTTGGCAAAAGAACTACTGGCAGAAGAAGCTTTGGCGGAGAACAAACGACAGATTTGGCCATTTATTATCATCGGTTTGGCAATTTTGATTTTGGCAGCGGGGATCTTTGGAATCTATTTCCGCAATTCCTATGCCGCTCGCGAGGTGATTTTGGGGGAGCAGAGAGCACAGGCGGTTGTCACTCTGAACGACTCTATTGCCCTTATCCAAGAGGCCGATGTCGTGGTTGTCGGCTTGGATAAGCTGATTGATGCTCAGGTCAGCAGGGATACATTGCCAGATTTGCAAAATCTCTTGGATCAGGTCGATGTGACCCAGCAAAATCTGGATTCGGCTATTCAAAAGGCTGAATCAGCCAAGGAAAACCTCGGAGGGGACAAACAAAAGGATGTCGCTCAGTATGTGATTGATTCCGCAAATTACCGCAAGCAAATGCTGGTCTTGAGCGTTGAGCTGTCAGAGGCGGATATTGCAGCCATGCAAAGTGCTGAGCAGTTAGAGATCGCTTGGAACAACATCATTGAAGCTGGTACCAACATGCAGAAAGCAGCTACACTACTGGTTGATGCTAAAGCTGGTCAAGGGACGCAATCACTTGAGCTGGACAACTCTGCCAAGGATGATCTGAATAAAGCATCAGATGCCCTGTTGCTTGCATCAGGTTACTTTCCGACGGCAGACTTCTCTACGATTACCGCTTACATTGATGCTCGGGCTCAGTCTTTGGAGCTGGCCATAGCCGCTGACCAGGCCTTGATCGCTGGCGATCAGGCAACTGTCGAAGCCAAGAATCAGGAGTTTTTGACCAAAGATGCAGAAGCGGTCAATCTGTCTTTGGAGATTCCTGAAGATCCGATGGAGTTGATTGCCGCGGCTCACGAGACTTTGACCAGCGGATGGCGCGAGGACTACAAGAATTTATGGGAGAAGACAGCAGAAACCGATGATTATCTGCGTGCTTGGGTGTCAAATCAAAGTGCAGGCAATAATTGAATGCAATACCAAGTAATTGGCCTGCGTAAAGCGAAAAATAGCCAGATAGTTCTATAATAAGAGTTGATACCTATTGTCAGCTGAGATGAATTGTTGGCTAATAGTGGTTTATATCTCAGGTCTATACGTTGAAGCGACTGCTCACGGTCTGATCGGGATCTGAGAGCGGTTGTGTTCAGGAATGTGTCACACCACAGCAGCACTGATTGTTGGACTGGCAGGTGTGAGCAGGAGGATATATGGCATCAATGCGGGATAATATTCAAGAACTCGTGAAGGAAGCTGGAACCCGTCCAGCGGGAAGCAAGCAGGAGTTCCATGCAGCCGAGGTGATCGCCACACGCTTTGGTGGTTTTGGTCTCGATGCCACGATTGAGGAATTCGCTACAGATCGCTTCGCACCCATGATGCATCTGGCTACCTTGGGTCTTGTAGCCGTCGGTTCCTTAATTTGTTTTTTGACACCCAAGTTGGCCATAGTCTCTTTGATTTTGGTCATTTTAGGTATTCTGCTTTTTTTGTTGGAACTATTGGATCTGAATCCATTGCACCGACTGTTGCCGACGGGTTTGAGCCAGAACGTAATTGCTCGTTACAATCCACATCAATTTGACGGTGGGAGCACTAGTGGTGGTACAGCCTCATCTGGAAAACCCCAGCGTAAGATAGTGGTGGTGGCTAGATACGATTCGCCGCGCACGCGCATTGAGGCGATGTCATTTTTAGCCACTAGACTCAGGTTGCTGAAAACTGCCCAAGCCGCACTGTTAGGAATCGCCATTCTGCCAGCGATTCTGCTTCTGCTCCCGGCGCCAGGTATTGTCCAGACAATTGCCAGTTGGGCCGCTTTGGTCTGTTTTGGCCTGTTGTTTGTTAACTTCTTGGTGAAACTGATAGACCAGTTCTTGCCTCATCAGGTCGGTGCCAACGTGAACCTCTCCGGAGTCGGCGTATTATTTGGCCTGGCGGATATCCTGGGCGAATTATTGAGTAATGACGAGCAACGTAAAGGCCAGACAAATGTCCATCGCCTGCGTGCCCGCCGTGAGTATCGCAATCAGCTTGCCGCTGCAGCCGGTGCAACGAATGTGTCGGATAAAGTTGAAGCAGCGATGGTAGACGGGGCTGAAATAGAGTCTGACGGTGTTCAGGCGGCCACTGACTCCAGGTCAAGATCCGATGCCGTCGGTCAAGAACCAGCTTCCTTAACGCAGGGGATTCCGCTTCAAAATAATGTAGATAGCGATGGGGCCTTATCAGGGCCAATGCCTATGTTGCATGATGCATCCGCAGCCAGCGGTCCTGATGTGGGCGATGAGATGCTGAGGAAGAATTATGGCAATGGTGAAGATCCCAGGATGCGAAGTGACATCACCGGAAGAATAGGAAACAGGGTTCCCGGTGGATCCATTGCCGGCAATCTCGTTCAGGTCGGCAGTGAAAGAGCCAGTATCTTCGTCACACCACGTAGCGAATCGCAGGAAAACAAGCAGGCGGAGGAGTTTGAAAGGGACCAGTCAGATCTTGGCCAGCTTGACCCTGTTGAGGTTGAGGAGGAGCCCCCTGCGATTGACGATGAAGGTGGAGATGAAGAGGATGCTAATCTGCCCGAATGGTATAGAAAGGCCAAAAAGGCAGCGGAGCAGAAAAGTGAACGCAAGATACAGGATGAGGAAGGCGGAGAAGTTGTCCGTTCCCGCTTTGCTGATATACCAACTCCTGCACATGAAAGCGGGGATGGTGTAAACTCCCCTCTAATTCCTGCACATCAAAGCGAGAATGATACTAGCTTACCTCCAATGGCAAACAGAAGGTCATCTGATGCTGAGATATCCAAGATCTTCCAGCTGCAAAGCGAAACTCCCATGGAGCCCATGCCTAATGAGTTAAATTTTCAAGATAGCATCCTGGGATTTGAGCCTGAGGTCGAGGCTGATACTTTGGAGGCCAGCAGCGACAGACCTGAAATTACTCGTTCGGATAACATCTCAGATGTCTCAAAAGCCAGTTTAGCAACTGGTATTCCATCAGCAGATGCAGTTCCATCAGCAGATACAGCTATGCATTCTGCAGCAGCAGGTGAGGCGGGGATTTCCGCTGCACCAGCATTTCAGCAGACAGCCGCGGTTGAAAGGCCGGCGGTGTCACCAGTATCCCCATCTGTCCCTGCACCAGCTGCATTGGGATCTCAGCTTGCTCAGCCTGCCTTGGATGACACGCGAGACAGGGCTGTTCGTAAGGATCAGTTGGGTCAGAATTTGCAAAGTGATCAGCAAAATCAGGATCTTAGTTTTAACAGGGGTGATATCAGGTCCAAACCGGACTTTTCCGGTCTGGACAAACAGGCTTTCCGGGTTGTTCCGGACACAAATAGCGCAACGGGCGCCCTGATAGTTCCCACACATGACACCGATCTGAGTCAAGAAGCAAGCCGAGCTGGCAGTCAGCCAAAGCGGCGGGTGGAACGTCGTCGGCAAGAGCGTCAGGCAGCTGTCCAACCAGAACAGGATACGGAACGTCAGCCGGCTAGAGAGCAAGAGAGTAATTCGAGTAGCCAATCGAATCGCCAACTGGACATCCAGCCAGAGATCCAGCCTGAGAATTCTGATGCTGGAGATAAAGAGCTGCAGCCAGAGCATGATGCCAAGCGTTCCCGATTGCTCAACCTGCCTGAGGTTATTGAGAGTAAGGCCGAGCAGCTGACAATCACGCAGGCCGGAATGGAGATCGTGGATGTTGATGCCGATGATCTTTTTGCCAGCGAGGAGTCC
>JAIRUT010000083.1 GCA_031254255.1 Coriobacteriales bacterium | reverse complement strand
TCACTTGTATGTTCAAGACATAAAAGAACCGTCCCCTTTTTGTCTTTGATCACAACGTCGCATCCATTAGCACTATTGCTGTTGCAGCCTCAACGCAGGGAACTGCGCGGGGAACTATGCAGGGGTCGTGGCGGCCATTAATTGACAGCGACGTCTCGCAACGGTTGACCAGGTCCACCGACTGCTGTTCCATGTCTATGGAGGGCGTTGGCTTGAAGGCCACGCGCAGAATCAGGGGCATGCCAGTGCTCAGACCCCCGAGAATGCCGCCATGGTGATTGCTGGTCGTGACAACTTGACCATCCGATCCCAGCGCATAGGGGTCGTTATGCCGACTGCCGCGCATCTGAGCAGCATCAAAACCACTGCCAAACTCGATGCCACGAACTGCGGGGATGGCAAAGATCGCTGCCGCCAAGCGACTCTCAAGACTGCCAAAGATGGGCTCACCGAGTCCGACTGGCAGACCGATAGCCGCACATTCAACCACTCCGCCTACGGAGTCCCCGGCAGCTTTGGCATCAAGGATGACTTGCTTCATCATCTTGCCAGCCTCGCTGCTAAGTGCCGGTATCTCCTCTTTTGCGGCGACTTGTAGGGCTTCGATATCCACAGACTGTGCATCTATTGGTCGATCTTGGATGCCGGCTATGCTTTGGATATGGGCAGCTATCTGAATATCCAGACGTTTTAAAAACTGCGCACAGACTCCCCCGGCCAAACAAAGGGGGGCGGTCAGACGTCCGGAAAACTGCCCTCCACCGCGCCCATCATAGGAATCGCCATACTTCACAGAAGCCGGATAGTCGGCATGTGAGGGTCTGGGAACGTTACGCAGCTTTGCATAATCTTCGGAGCGAATGTCATGGTTACGGATCGTCATGGCCAATGGTGCCCCGCAGGTCCGCCCATTGACCAGGCCACTCAAAACCTCAAAGCTGTCGCTTTCCTGACGAGCACTGGACACCGAGCTGTGGCCCGGGGCTCGACGCTGCATAAAAGCCTGCAACTCATCCAGATCGATGCTCTCGCCAGATGGCAAGCCATCCAGCACAACGCCGACGGCGACAGCATGGGACTGCCCGAAAATCGTAACTTTTAGTTTCGTACCAATACTAAAGGACATCGCAGATACCTCCAAGTCTTTTGAAGTCCTCGAAAAAGTGCGGATAGGATTTGCTCACAGCCTCAGCACCTTTGATGATCACCGGTTTTTTAGAGATCGTCCCGGCAATGCTGAAAGCCATGACAATCCGGTGATCGCCGAAGCTTTCTACTATACCGCCATTCAGGCTAGTCTGGCCATTGACCACCAGTTGATCACCCCAAGCATAGGCCTCGACACCCAAAGCTGTGAGATTCATGATCACGGCATGCAGACGGTCACTTTCCTTGTCGCGCAGACGCCCGACCTTGCTGAAGACCGTCTGGATCGGAGTGGCCGCCGCAACTACAGCAAGGATCGGCACCAGATCGGGGATCTGGTCGACATCAATGGCAATCTGACTATCGCGTATTGTAGTCGGAATCTCGGATAGCACGTCGAGGATGTCGGGGATCGCTGTGGAAGCACCAGGGTCTTTCAACATCTGTCCAGCCTGTTCAGGCCGGCTTGAAGATGAACCCGCCTGGCTAAAGAGGCGCAGCAGGTCGGCCACGGCCTTGTCTCCCTGAGCAGAATTCTCCAACAGTCCATCAACTTGGACATCACTGCCCAGGACATTGGCAGCCAGCCAGAAGGCAGCATTGGACCAGTCCCCCTGTGCAGCTAAAAGACGTGGGGATTGGTAGTGCTGGCCTCCAGGAACGATGAAGGTAAAGGCATCCGGCTGCTCGATTTGAACGTTGAATTCCTTCAGCGTTTGAAGCGTCATGTCAACATAGCCCCTGGAAGCAAAGGGTGGATTGATGTGGATTTCGCTATCACCTTGCAGATTAGGCAAAGCTAGCAACAAACCGGATATGAACTGCGAACTGACGTCACCTGGAAGCGTAAAACTGCCGCTTTGCAGGGGGCCTCTGACCCTCAACAAAGCTTGCTCGGAACCCATGGGAATGTCTGTCTTGGCTGACGATGAGTCAGCAGGCACCCCATCGCAGGTAACTTTACCAGCAGCATTACCACCATCGGCAGCGTTTGTATTGGCAGATAGCCCAGCAGCGCCGTCGGCAGCAGCGCCGTCGGCAGCCAGTTCGATCGTACAACCATGCTCCCGCAAGGCCTGAAGCAAGGGCTCCAGCGGACGTGCGCCCAGCCTCCCGCTTCCATAAAACTGCGCCTCCTCAGAAGCGAAGGCTGCTATCGGAAGCATGAACCTAAGTGTCGTCCCGCTTTCCTGGCAAGATAGATGTGCGTATTTGACACGCGCTCGCTTGATGGTCTTCTGGTCACCGATGTATGCAAGTTCACCGGGAATAGTGTCTATCTCAACAGCAACCTTACGCAGCCGATAGTTCGCGCCCAAAGCCTGCAGGCAGTTCAGGGTGGCTTGAATGTCATCCGAAACCTGGTTGAGGATGATCTGCGTCGGTGCGTCGGACAAGGCCGCGCAGATCACGAGACGATGGGCATCTGATTTGGAGGAAGGGACCGCAAGGCGGCCTTTAAGCAGCTGCGATCTGATGCGTATATCCATTCAGCCCTCACCGCCTTCCCTAAGTAAAGACTCCATAGCCTCCGGATCGGCAGCCTTCAGGGTTTGGCTATATTTTTCCAGCCAAGCTATGAAATTATCCAGTTCGGGAATCAAATAATCCCTGTTCTCCATGAACAATTCTGTCCACATCGATTCGTTGAACTTGGAAACCCGGATCATATCCCGATAGCTGCCGGCCGCAACATCCTCGGAGCCTTCGGCCGTCATACTCTTAGCGTAGGCATTGGATATCAGATGTGGCAACTGCGAAGTGTAGGCGATCTTCCTATCATGGATTTCTGGCGTCGAAAAATGCACTTTTTTGAAACCAACAGATAAAAACAGGTCGCGAGCCTGTTCGCGTTTGCTGATCGCTGTCTCCGGATAGGGTGTAAGGATCATCGTAGCGCCTTTGAAGAGATAGGCGCTGGAGGCCTTAAAACCGGATGCCGCCTTGCCGGCCATCGGATGCCCGCCCATGAAGGTGAAGCTTTGGGCGGTGGCCAGGTCATGCATACTGTCCGTGATTGATCGCTTTACACCGCAGCAATCAACAACCAGTGCATCTTTGCGCAATTGGGATGCATTTTCACGGATATAGTCCTCAGTTGCCCTGGGCGGAATGCTGACGATTACACAATCGCAAAGCGGCAGGGTCCGCTCGTCCAGAACGGCGTCAATCGCTCCGTAGAGCTGCGCAGCGTAGATGGCATTTGTACTGGAATTAAAACCATAGACCGTATGTGCTGTGTTGGCCTTGATCGCCTTGGCCATCGAGCCACCAATCAGGCCGAGGCCAACGATGCCGATATTCATAGCTGGCACTCCCTTGACTCATAGGTTCCGGTTTTTCGAAAAGTTCGACGGCTACCACCATGGGCACCGCTTTGCTCACCTTGGGTTATCATCAGTCAATTCTCTTTCCGACAACTTCGAGGATCTTCTCCACCTTAGCCATGATCTCAGCAAACTCCTCGGGCAGGATTGCCTGTGGCCCGTCACAAAGGGCATGGCTAGGATCATTGTGGACCTCGATCATCAGGCCATCGGCCCCGACTGCCGCTGCGGCCAACGACAGCGGCGCCACCATCCAAGACATGCCCGCAGCGTGGCTGGGGTCAATGACCACCGGTAGATGGGTCATACGTTTAAGCATAGGAACGGCGGAGATATCCAAGGTGTTGCGCATCGATGTCTCAAAGGTGCGGATCCCGCGCTCGCATAAAATGACCTTCTCGTTGCCGCCAGCCATGATATATTCCGCGCTCATCAGCAATTCCTCGAGGGTGTTGGCTAAGCCGCGCTTCAGCAAAACTGGCTTGTCCAGCTCTCCGACAGCCTTCAGCAACTCAAAGTTTTGCATGTTTCTAGCACCGATCTGGATGACATCGACCTCCTCAAAGAGCGGCAGGTGGGTAACGTTCATCAACTCTGTGACGATCGGCATGCCGGTCTGCCTTTTGGCTTCCAGCAATAGCTCAATCCCCTCGTCGCGAAGTCCTTGGAAGGAATACGGGGAGGTGCGAGGTTTGAAGGCACCACCACGCATCAGGCGTGCACCGGCCTTCTTGACGTCGGCGGCAATGCCGCAGATCTGTTCCCTCGACTCCACGGAGCAAGGCCCAGCGATGACCTGAAAGTGTCCATCGCCAATACGTGCTCCGCTGACGTCGACCACGAGATCGTGATCGTGGAACTTACGGTTGGCATTTTTATAGGGCTCACTGATGCGCTGGACGCGCTCCACAATATCCAAGCCGCTGATCAGGTCGATATCCACATTATGGGTATCGCCGATGAGACCAAGGATGGTCTGGTACTCCCCGTGGCTGACATGGACGCCAAGGCCCTGGCTCTTGAACCAATCCGTCAGATTCTCGAGATTCTTATCTTCGGTGTTCTGCTTGATAACTACAATCATGTCCGCTCTCCTTTGGGTACTCAACTCGCCTGTTTTCAAACCTGCCTTGTATGCAAAACAAAAAACCCCGCGGCTCTTTCGCTGCGGGGTCTCGGTAAGCTATGGAAAAACGTTCAACCGGTAACTGCTCGCAACGAAATCGCCTTTGTGGCAAAGCCATAAAAGTAAAAATAGGCGTATTCAAATGCGGCATTAATACATTTCATCGGTTTCTCCCAACTTGAATTGCATCAATACTAATACGGTGTCCAACCCTTGTCAATCGGGGATTCACAATTCGTGGATTTTTTGACAGCTTGCTGGAGAGCTGTTGGATCACCTATCGACATCAAGATATGTGATTAGATCCTCCTCGGTGCCACGATATGCAACGATGTCTTCTTCAGGATTTGATATGGGTTTTGCCGCGGTTTCCGTTGCCGGCACCGTTGCAGTTTTTGCTGCTGGCACCGTTGCAGTTTCTGTTGCAGGCACTGTTGCAGTGTCCAATACGAAATGCTTCTCAATGCCCTGATGCTGGTCTGGCTCCAACCTGGGCTCTGCTTTGGGCTCTGCTTTGGGCTCCACTTCGGGCTCACTCTCGACAACATTCTGTAGTGCAAGTATCCATCCAGCCTGAGAATTTTGGGCGACCCTCTCCATGGGCGTTTGCGAAATATCGTCCATGCTGCCATCATCA
>JAIRUT010000008.1 GCA_031254255.1 Coriobacteriales bacterium | reverse complement strand
AACCGACATTGAAGAAAGCGGCTAACTGAGCTGGGAAAAACAATAAGGCTGAGGCAAAGATAATCGGAATAACTCCGGCACCATTGACTTTCAAAGGTATGTAGGTGGATGTTCCGCCCATCATCTTACGGCCTTGGATGCGCTTAGCATAGTTGACCGGAATACGCCGTTGAGCACGTTCGATCAGGACAATTCCAGGAATCACCGCCAAAACGATGATGACAATCAGAACCGTGAAGGCAACACTCTCCGGAGTGAACTGGCCGAAAGACTGCCAGATCGCCGAAGGAAAGCCGGAAACAATGCTGGAGAAAATGATCAAGGACATGCCGTTGCCAACACCACGCTGGGTAATCAGCTCGCCCATCCACATGATCAGAGAGACTCCGACCAGCAGAGTAAAGACGATGATCATAGACGTGATGACCTCATACCCAGCAGGCAGATGCAATTTATACTGTGTTTGGAAGAGGAAGAGATATCCGATCGCGTTGATCAAACCCAAACCCAGTGTAAGATATCTGGTGATCTGAGTGATCTTCTTCTGGCCGGTCTCACCTTCACGGGCCCAGCGCTGAAGGCTAGGGATAACGCCTTGCATCAACTGCATGATGATCGATGATGTGATGTAAGGCATGATGCCGAGTGAGAGCACTGAGAAACGTGATAGCGCATTACCAGAAAAGACATTCAAAAGCGACATGGCACCGGAAAATCCGGTTGCGGCCTGATCAGCAGCACTGGACACGGCATCAGCCAAAGCCTGAACCGGAATACCAGGCACCGGTATGAATGCGCCAAGGCGATAAAGAGCAATGATCGCCAGTGTAAAAAGAATTTTCCGGCGTAGTTCCGGAACCCTGAAAGCATTGAAGATTGCGCTTAGCACGCCGCCTCCACCTTTCCCCCTGCAGCCTCGATCTTCTTGGCCGCGCTTGCGGAAACCTTGTCGACCTTAACAGTAAGTTTCTTTGTCAATTCACCGTCGCCAAGAATCTTGACCAAAACGGTCTCCTTCTTGATGACTCCTTTTTCCACCAGACTGGCGGCATCAACAACATCATCCTCGTTGAAGAGGGCGTTCAGTCGTGAGACATTGACTGGAACATACTCGACACGATTGATGTTTTTAAATCCCGGAAGATAGGGAAGGCGGCGAGCCAAAGGTGTCTGTCCACCTTCGAAACCGTTGCTCTTTGCCCCACCAGCACGGGACTTCTGTCCATTATAACCGCGAGTGGCGGTTTTGCCACGCCCAGAACCTGGGCCACGGCCAACACGCTTGCGAGCCCTGGTAGAACCAGGGGCCGGAGCCAGATCGTTAAGTTGCATTTTAGATCTCCTCCACTTTGACGAGATGTTTGACTTTGAAGAGCATGCCACGCACGGCCGGATTATCGACCTGCTCGACAGTTTTATTCATTTTACCCAAACCGAGTGCCCTGATCGTCTTACCCTGATCAGATGGCAGGGAAATGGTCGATCGGATCTGCGTGACCCGCAGGGTCTTTTTGGAATCAGCCATAGGTTATCAGCTACTCCTTCCGACCGTAGATCTTGCCTACGGACATATCACGACGCGCTGCGACGTCAGCCGGACTGGACATCTCTTGCAGACCAGCCGCAGCCGCCTTGACCTGATTCATCGCATTATTCGTTCCCAAGGATTTGGATAGAGCGTTCTTCACGCCAGCCAGTTCCAAAAGCGCACGCACTGGACCGCCGGCCACAACACCGGTACCGGGGGTGGCGGGCTTCAACAAAACCTTTCCAGCACCGTATCTGCCCATTACCTCATGCGGGAAAGTCCCTTCTTCGGTAAGCGGAACACTGAATAGATTCTTTTTGGCGTCTTCGACGCCCTTTTTGATCGCAATAGGAACTTCCGCGCTCTTACCCATCCCCACACCGACCCGGCCTTCGCCGTCACCAACAACCACCAATGCGGTCAGAGAGAAGCGACGTCCACCCTTGACGACCTTGGATACGCGGTTGATATAGACAACTTTTTCCTGTAGTTCTGATACAGGTGCCTTTTCTCGTGCCATACAGTCAACCTTCCTAGAACTTCAAGCCCGCTTCGCGGGCACCATCAGCCAAGGCCTTGATTCGTCCGTGATAGATATAGCCACCACGATCGAAGACCACAGATTCTATATTGGCATCTTTTGCGCGCTTGCCGACCAGCTCACCAACAACTGTCGCACCATCGACGGTCGAACCTCTCTTGTCCTGCTGTTTGAACTCAGCATCCAGCGAAGAGGCGGCCACCAAAGTCTTACCAGCAACATCATCGATAACCTGTGCATAGATGTTGTTGTTGGAACGCGTCACCCGCAGGCGCGGTATTTCAACAGTACCTCTGATCTTCCCGCGGATCCGCCGTTGCCGACGCTTCAGCGCAAAAGCCTTTGTTTTCAACTTGTCCATTCTATACTACTCCTCGTTTCTTAAAGACCCCGTGGCGATCAGGCGCCAGCAGCCTTGCCGAGCTTCCTGCGGACAACCTCGCCGGTATAGCGGATCCCCTTGCCCTTATAGGGTTCGGGCTTACGCCATTTGCGAATATCGGCAGCCACTTGGCCGACCTGCTGCTTGTCGATTCCGCGCACGATGATCTGCGTCTGAACAGGTACCTCAAAAGTGATACCCTCCTCGGCCTTCACAGACACCGGATGCGAGTAGCCAAGCTGAAGCTCCAGATCCGAACCGTTCAAGGCGGCGCGATAACCGACACCGACGATCTCCAGTGATTTGCTGAAACCTTCACTGACGCCGATAACCATGTTGTTCACCAGCGTCCGATAGAGTCCATGGAAAGAACGAGCCTCACGGCTGTCATCAACACGGTTTATCTGCAGTTGATCCCCGTCTAAGCTGGCCGTGACAAGCTCCGAGATCTCTTGCGAGAGCTCTCCTTTCGGACCCTTGACTTTGACCAAGTTGCCTTCGATCTTGACTTCCACTCCGGATGGAACGGGAATTGCCATTTTTCCAATACGAGACATCTTATTCCTCCCGTCTTACCAGATATAGGCGATGACTTCGCCGCCGACGCCTTGTTTGCGGGCGTCGCGATCAGCCATCATGCCTTTGGATGTTGATATCACGGCCGTACCCAGTCCACCAAGCACGCGCGGAAGTTCGTCTTTTCCGGCGTAGACGCGCAGGCCGGGCTTGGAGATGCGCTTCAGTCCACGCAGGCTCTTCTCCTTTTTCGGACCATACTTCAAAGTAATCACCAGTTCTATGCCTGGATTGGCCTCGAAGGTATCGTAATTGACAATATAGCCCTCTTCCTTGAGAATGCGGGCAATTTCCACGAGCTTCTTGCTCGAGGGAATGGAGACTGTTTCTTTGTTGGCCGAATTTGCATTGCGTACTCGCGTCAGCATATCCGCTATGGGGTCTGTCATGGACATCGTAAACCTCCTATGGTTCTCGCTAGATGACTTGGATCAAGCTGGTTCGCCTCTTTGCCCCATCTCCTTGGGTTCAAAGCAATGAGCCCTTAGCCCTGGCGCCTCTCTTGTCCAAGCACCCAGTGTCCGTTCTTGGATCTGTTGTTTACCAGCTCGCCTTACGGACACCAGGCAATTCGCCGCGGCTAGCCAGTTCGCGCAAGCAAACACGGCAGAGCCCGAATTGACGATAATAAGCTCGGGGACGCCCACAACGCGTACAACGGTTATGTTGCCGGGTTGAGAATTTCGGCGTACGCTGGCCTTTGGCGATCATCGACTTCTTTGCCATTACCTCTCCTAGTTCCTTTTGAATGGAAAACCCAAGGCCTCAAAGAGAGCCTTGGCATCTTCATCGTTTTGAGCAGATGTCACAAAGGTGATGTCCATGCCACGGACCTTGTCCACCTTGTCGTAGTCAATCTCTGTGAAGATCAGCTGCTCTGTGACACCGAATGTATAGTTGCCGCGACCATCAAAACTCGTGGTCGGGATACCGCGAAAGTCGCGGATCCTCGGAATCGCGGTCGCCAGGACACGATCCAAGAACTCCCACATCCGCTCACCGCGCAGGGTCACCTTGGCACCGATAGCCATGCCCTCACGCAGCTTGAAGCTGGCGATGGACTTTTTGGCACGGCAGACCTTGGGCTGCTGACCAGTGATTATGCGCATATCAGTGATGGCTGCTTCCAGCTGCTTGCTGTCCTGCGTGGCTTGACCGACACCCATGTTCACAACGATCTTCTCGAGGCGTGGAACTTGGTGGATATTGGCCTTGTTCAGGTTATCCTTGAGAGCCGCAGCGATCTCGTTTTTATAGAGGTCTTTCAGTCTGGCTGTCATAATTAATCGATCTCCTTGCCGCACTTCTTGCAGACGCGATTCTTCTTGTCACCATCGATCTTCAGTTCCACACGCGTTGGCTTGTCGCATTTTGGACAGACCAACATGACGGTGGAAACATGGATCGGCCTTTCAATGGAAATGATCCCGCCTGAAGGATTGTCGCGTGTTGGACGCTGGGACTTCTTGGCCACAGCGACCTTCTCCACAATCACTTTGCGGCTCTCGGGAAGGGCCCGCATCACCGAACTGATGGCACCTTTGTCCTTGCCGCTGATGACCTGTACTTTGTCACCTTTATGGATTCGCATCTTGTTGTTACTCATCTTTACCGTATACTCCTCACAATCTCTCTGAGCACCCGTTTTCTGGTTTGTCGCCCTTGGTTTTGAGCTTACTTTGAACCTTGGTCAACGTCACAGCGTCTCGGGAGCAAGTGAGACGATTTTCATATAGCGCTTGTCGCGGAGCTCGCGGGCCACAGGCCCGAAGATACGTGTCCCACGGGGTGCGCCAGCGGCGTCAATAACTACGGCAGCGTTCTGATCAAACTTTATATAGCTGCCGTCTTTACGGCGGACTTCCTTCTTTACCCGCACTATCACACAGCGGACGACTTCGCCCTTTTTGACGTTGCCGCCGGGTGTCGCCTCCTTGACAGCGCAGACAATAACGTCACCCAGACCAGCGTAACGCCTCTTTGAACCGCCGAGAACCTTTATGCACTGAACACGTCGTGCACCGGAGTTATCGGCAACCTGCAGCATGCTTTCTGCTTGAATCATCGCTTTCTAACTCCTTTACTGAGCCTTCTTGTCAATGCTGACAAGGCGCCATCTTTTCAACTTGGAGAGCGGACGCGTCTCCATGATGCTCACCGTATCACCGATGCCCGCTGAGTTCTCCTCATCGTGGGCATGGAGCTTCTTGGTTGTGGTCATCATCTTTTTATAAACACCATGCTGCTTGCGCTCTTTGATCTCCACTACACAGGTCTTATCACCGGAGGCGGAAACCACAAGACCATGGCGCACTTTTCGCATGTTGCGTGCCTGATTGGTTTCAGTCATCTCTCGTCACTCTTCCTTACCTGATCGAATCCGCTAAAGACTTGTTTGCCCGTTCGCGAATCTCGGTCAGGATGCGCGCGATGTCTTTCTTTACCGTCTTGATGCGCGCGGTATTATCCAATTGGCTGGTAGCCATTTGGAAGCGCAGGTTGAAGAGCTCGGAACGACCTTCTTTGAGTTTGACCGTAAGGTCGTCATTGGACAGCTCTCTGATCTCTTTGGATTTCATTTAAACCTCCCCGCCGCTCTCACGGGTCACGATCTTGCACTTGATGGGTAACTTCTGTATTGCCAGACGCAACGCGCCCATGGCTACCTCATGCTCGACGTCATCAACTTCAAACATGATGCGACCGGGCTTGACGACCGCCACCCATTCTTCGGGATTGCCCTTACCTGAACCCATGCGGGTCTCGGCTGGCTTCTTGGTGATTGGCTTGTCTGGGAAAATTGTGATCCAGACACGGCCGCCGCGCTTCATATGACGGGTCATGGCAACACGGGCAGCCTCAATCTGGCGATTGGTGATCCAGTGTGGCTCCAGTGCTTGGATGCCATAAGTACCGAAATTCAACTCAGTGCCACCTTTGGCGGTGCCCTTCATCGATCCGCGCTGCACCTTGCGATGCTTGACGCGTTTGGGGATTAACATGTTTTACTTCCTCCCTTCGCCACGATCGCGTCTGGGACGCTGTGGGCGGGACGAGCCTTCAAGTGCAGGAGCCGGTATTGGTTGCCCGGGTAGCCTTTCGCCATGATACATCCAGACCTTGACGCCTATCGAACCCATGGTGGTGGCAGCGGTGGCAAAACCGTAATCGATCTTGGCGCGCAGGGTGTGCAGGGGTACGCGACCCTCGCGATACCATTCCCGGCGGCTCATTTCAGCACCGCCCAGACGACCGGAACACTGGATCCTGATGCCCTGTGCCCCGCTCTTGCGAGCAGACTGCACGGCCTTGCGCATCGCCCGACGGAAGGCAACGCGTCCTTCGAGCTGCTCGGCCACGGACTGGGCGACCAAAACGGCATCCAGTTCGGGGCGCTTGACCTCGATGACCTCGACGTTGACGTGACCGCTGGCGATCTTGTCCAGCTCCTTGCGCAGAGCGTCGATGTCTGCACCCTTCTTGCCGATCACGATGCCCGGGCGGGCAGTGGTGATGATCACCTTGATCTTGTCACCGGCACGTTCGATATCAACACGCGAGACCGCGGCGCGAGCCAGACGCTTGTCCAGGAAATTGCGCAGCGCCAGATCATTGGCCAGACTCTCCGCATAACCTTTGTCAGCGTACCAGCGGCTACGCCAGTTCTCGGTGATACCAAGACGAAATCCAGTGGGGTATACCTTTTGACCCATAGGTGTTATGCCTCCTTCGGGGTTGCGACAATCACGGTGATATGACAGGTCCGCTTGCGGATCCGCGATGCTGAGCCCTTGGCCCGCGGGCGGAAACGCTTCATTGTCGGACCCTCATCGGCATAGGTCGTCTTGACCAGTAGATTGTCGGCACGCAGCCCCTCGCGCTCGGCATTGGCCACTGCGCTGTTCAGGCATTTCTCAACAACCTCAGCGACATTGCGATCGGAGAACTTGAGGATCTCGCGAGCTCGGTTGACCTCTTTCCCGCGGATCATGTCAATTACCATGCGCGCCTTACGCGGCGAAACACGCACATAGCGGGCTTGAGCTTTCGCTTCCATCACTTCTTGCCTTTCTTGTCACCCGCGTGTCCGCGGAACGTCCTGGTTACAGCAAACTCACCAAGCTTATGT
>JAIRUT010000026.1 GCA_031254255.1 Coriobacteriales bacterium | reverse complement strand
TTCCGGCCCTGGCCCCGTGCATCCCCGCCTCTCCATAGTTGCTCAGTCGCAACTGCTGGCCGTCGTGAATGCCTTTGGGAATATCAATCGTGACGTTCTGACGGTCTGGCAGGCGACCTTGGCCATCACAGTCCGGGCAAGGGACATCGATAGTCTGCCCACTGCCTCCACATTGAGGACAGGTTGTCTGGGTCTGCATGTCCCCGAGGAAAGTTCGTTGGACACTGATCACCCGACCAGTGCCGTGACAACGTTCACAGGCAGCCATCTTCCCGCCGGATCCGATGCCACTCCCATCACAAGTCGAACAGGGCGCCAAACGGTCATAGGCAATATCCTTCTTTGTTCCGGAAGCGACCTCCTCGAGAGTCAGCTTCAGGCCGACCCCCATATCTCGGCCTTCTTCCCGAATGGAGGTACGACCAGCTCCAGCTGACCCGAAAAACTGGCTAAAAAGATCCCCCATGCCAAAACCTGAGCCGAAAAGATCCTCGAAATCGACATATTGGTAACCACCACCACCGGCACCACCGGCACTTGCCCCCGGAACACTGCCGAAGCGGTCATATTGTGAGCGCTTGCCTGCATCCGACAATACGTCATAGGCCTCGGAGAGCTCCTTAAATCGCTCCTCGGCATCGGGCGCCTTATTCACATCAGGTTGCAGTTCCCGCGCCTTGCGGTAAAAAGCCTTCTTGATCTCTGATTCAGTTGCAGTCTTTTCAACACCTAAAACCTGGTAGTAGTTACTTGCCACTCGAAGCCTTCCTGTTACGTTTGCAATTACTGGATCAGCATATATTCAAGCTGCCGAGCAGCAGCATCAAGAGCATTGATGGCCTTCTGATACTCCATACGGGTTGGCCCGATGATGCCTAGCACGCCCGGATGCTTGAAGTGGAGGCGCCGCGATAGCAGGGAGTATGAAGTATAGGGATCTTTTGAACCTAGCCCGACCAATACAATCAGATCGGAGTTAGAAAGCCTCGACTCCGAGAAACTGGCAATGTCATTGGGCATCTCAAGTAGTTCAAGGAGAGGTGCAAGTGAGTCTGAATGAGCAAATTCAGGTTGCCGAAGTAAACCGGAAAGACCGGTAAATTGAATCTGCGGACGAGTTTTAGCGCTCTTGACACTCCACCAAAAAACGCTGAGCAGGCCCGTAAGGTGCGTCAGTGTCTGCAAAGTGCTATAGATGGGATCGGCTGTGAAGTCAGAATCAGTTGATACTTCCGAAGTTAGCAGGTTATCAGGGATTTCTTGGATACCCATTGCCTTGTGGATCTGCAGATTTCCCTGAGGGTTATTCAGGGAGAGAAGGATACGGTTGACAAAAACGCGATAGCCGACGTTAGTTGGAATCCGTCCCGCAGAGGTATGCGGGGCATAGACAAAACCATCATGCTCCAGAGCAAACAGGTCGTTTCGAATCGTTGCAGAAGAGACCCCGCTCAAATAGCTGCGGGCTATCTGAGCAGAGCTGACCGGAGCGGCGCTCTGGATATACTCATTAATCAGAGCCGACAAAACTTCGCTACGTCGACCACCTGTTGAACTACCTGACATTGCAGCACCTTAACACAGTTTTTGGAAGACCCATTTATTTGCACGATCAAACTTTTCCCTTGTGAGTATCAATGATTGTATCAAGGTGATGCAGAAAGTATAAGGTTCAGGGGCATTCGTCACGGAAGTGTCAACGCAGCTTGTCTCCAATAGTAAGGCTGTTAGACAACATGCTTCTTGTCTACTTTTCCAAATGGGATCAGACTGGGAGCATATTCCAAAGACAGAGAAAACATGCTTCCCCACAGTCTTCCTCTCAGCTGACTAAGTCCCAGATGGTCTCAAAGATGCAGTTACCCATCAGCCAGCCGCGTTGGGTCGGTCGATAGCGTTTGTGCTGGTACTCAAGCAGGCCTTCCTTGACGAGCTTGTCCAAAGATTGCCTGGCTTTGGGAAGTTTGCTGCTGAGATGCCTCAGCTCTTCCTCAGAGATTCCATCCGCAAGACGCATGCGCATCATCAGGTCCTCGGCAGCCGCTTCCTCGCTGTCCAGCTCGTCTACTATCTCCCTTTCTTGAAAACGGATCCGAACTGGTTGGGATAAAGAGGAAAGCCCGTTTTTAACTTCTCCAGTAAGGTTGCAGGCATCCAGCATGGCCATGCTGACTGCCCCTTTACCCAAACCCAGATAGGGTTGGCCAGTCCAGTAGATCATGTTGTGCTTGGACTCGTGGCCAGGTCGGGAATAAGATGAGATTTCATAGCGCTTGAGACCGATCCTACCCAGGAAACTCTCAGATAGCAGCATGTCTGCAGCCTGCTCGTCATCGTCTGGTAACTCAAGGAACTCATCAGCACCTTCCTCCAACTGCACGGCCAAAGGCGTTAGCTCCTCGAGACTCAGAGGATATATGCTGATGTGATCCAGCATCAATTCCTCAACCTGTTGCAACGAATTCAACCAGCTGTCCAAGCTCTGGCCGGGAATGCCACAGATCAGGTCAATGCTCAGGTCAAGGCCACTGGCCTGAATCTGGTAAATGGCCTCGAGTGCTTCTCTGGCATCATGGATACGTCCAAGGATCTCTAGCTCCAAGTCATCAAAACTCTGGACTCCCAGGGAAATTCGTGTCAGGCCCAGTTTTTTAAGCGCCGGCAGATCCAGTTTGACGAGTGAGTCTGGATTGGCCTCCAGGGTAAATTCCTTGATCTTGGCATCTTTCAAATACCCCCTGAGTTCTTGGAGAAGAAATAGGATCCGATCCTGCCCGAGGTGGCTAGGGGTGCCACCGCCAACATAGACTGTCTTCAGGTCATTCAGCAGACCTTGGTCAAAGGCCTCTCGAACATCCGCTAGCAGGTCATCAAGATACCTGTCGATGGCCGCTGAGTCCGTTGTGATGGCCTCGGTCACGAAATCGCAATAGCTGCAGCGTGCCGCACAGAATGGAATATGCAGATAAAGCGCTTGGTATGGCGGATTAGAAGTGGGGATCTCGTGTAGTTTCTTGCTCTCTGTCTCCAAAGCTTGCAGGTTTTGGCTCATTGATACTCCAGCTCTGTGGCGACCGATTCCAGTAACTCTTGATAGTCCGCCAATGTTTTACAGGTGTTTATTTTATCGCGTATGCTTGCTGCATCCGGAAATCCCTTCAAGTACCAGGCCAAATGTTTGCGCATCGCACTCAATTGACGCGGACGGAGACGAGCAAATCCCTCCAGATGCAGGCGGGCAAATTCCCGTCGTTCATCCAGGGATACTCCCGAGTCGCGACGGGAGAATATCCATGGTCGGCCCTG
>JAIRUT010000005.1 GCA_031254255.1 Coriobacteriales bacterium | reverse complement strand
GATAAATAAAATGTTTTCGATACTTATCATCAATATTCAGCGTTGCAGCAGAATCCCGTGCTATCACATAGAAAATCCTTTGCTTGCCTTGATTGATCATATACTTGAATACTTCGCTTGCGCTCTCCTCGAATTTGCTGGCATTCTTTTCAAAGAATAAAATCGGCTTTCTAAATGGATACAGAACGGAAAGTATCCACGCTAGATACAGCTTCAAGTTGGCACCCAAAGAATCAGTATGATTTTGATGACGCACAGTAAGTTTTATACTCCTTCCGACTGTCTGACGGAAAAAAGCTGTAGTACCAGCGTCTTTATCGAAATAGAAACGACCATGAGCAGCAACATAATATCGCAAGACAACATTGTATGTTACAGGTCTATTTATATGCGTATCTTCATCGATCTGGATGAAAGCATTAAAGGAATTATGGATACTCATATCGTGCAATGAGCTTACAGGAACGCGTAATCTGATCAGGCATACATGCCGTTTTTTGTATTTACCTGATCCCACTAGAATTTCTGGCTTGAAGTATTGGTCATTAATGGTAAATCTTAAATCTTCCAAAGCAATTGGAAGATTTGTTTTTGTCAAGAAAATGGATGTAAAACCAATAGTCTTCCGTTTCTTTGAATTATGAAAAAATGGCATCAGGAAACGAAACCGCTTAGCGCCTTTTTTTCCAGGAGTACCTGGGTTTGCATCTCCTGAAACGGATCCATCTTCATCCAGGCTCGTGTCATCTTCTATGGAATCTGATGTGTGTTTTTCTGTCTCGTTAACCATGGACTCTATGATAACTGAAGCAAATGACTCTGAATAATATCATTGATCAACTAAATGCTTGTTATTCAACTCTTGTCATTCATGCAAGTAAACAGATTGTTGTGTATGCCTGTTTACCCATCATGGAAGATATCACGGGTGTACACCTTCTCTTGAACATCATCCAAATCTGACGAACAACGATTGGCGATGATCAAATCAGCCAACTGCTTGAATTCAGCTAAATCGTTGATTACCTTTGAGTTAAAGAACTCGGCATCTTGCAAAGTCGGCTCGTATACGATAACTTTTACGCCTTTTGCCTTGATACGCTTCATCACACCTTGAACAGATGAACTCCGGTAGTTGTCTGAACCCTCCTTCATGGTCAATCGATAGATGCCTACTATGGTTGGTTCCAGTGCTAACACCCGTTCAGCAATAAAATCCTTGCGTGTTTTGTTGGCTTCTATTACCGCTGTGATAATACTATTGGGGACATCTCTATAATTAGCCAGCAGTTGCTTTGTGTCTTTGGGAAGGCAGTAACCACCGTATCCAAATGAAGGGTTATTGTAGCCATCACCTATACGTGAATCCAAGCAAACACCCCTGATTATGCTCTCAGAGTCCAACCCCCTTGCAGCAGCATAGGAGTCCAGTTCATTGAAAAAAGCAATTCGCATTGCTAGGTATGTGTTGGAGAATAGCTTGACTGCCTCAGCTTCACTTGATCGGACAATTTCAGTAGCAACTATGGTTTCGTGGCTGGCTTCACGCATCAGTTTTGCGAATTCTTCAGCCTTTTTCCTGCCATTTGGACTACAGCTGGAAAACCCAACTATTATGCGCGAAGGATGAAGTGTGTCGTAGGTAGCTCTCCCCTCTCGCAGAAACTCTGGCGAAAAAAGTATGTCAGCCTCTCCCTTGCGACTCAGCACATACTCTTGCTGCTGTTCCGTAAACCCAACTGGTACGGTGGATTTGATCACAAGAGAAGCATTGGGTTGCACTGACAGCACTTGTTCTATAACTGACTCGACTGTGGATGTATCAAAACCTCCAAGATCCTCATCATAATTGGTTGGCGTAGCAATGATTACAAACTCAGCCTCTTTAAATGCAGATGCATAATCGGTGGTTGCCCTCAATCGATCACGATTATCCTTTAGCAGTTGCGGAAGTCCCAGATCAGCAATCGGAGAGATTCCTGCCTGAATGTCAGCAATTTTTTCCGTATCAATATCCAGTAGATCAACTTCATGATGTTGGGCAAGCACTGCAGCGTTCGCCAGCCCAACATAACCCGCGCCGACAACAGTAAGCTTCAAAGAGCTTCACCTCCCTTGTTAATACCATGTAAATTGTATAAAACAATCATTCAAAACTATTATATGGAAATAAGATAGCCTGATACCAAAAAATCTGACCGCCCACGGCATTGTGACCCTGGATGATGCGCTCCAGGTCTTTCATAACACAGCATTTACTCCAGTGTCACCCTGTAATCGGCCGCCTGCAGAGCCTCTATCACCCGTTGGCCATGCTCTGTGTCGCTGACTTCGCAGGTGATGCGGAGGATCACATTCTGGGGATTAAGATCGGCACCAATCCGATCATATTGGACGCGGATGACGTTGGCAAACTCCTTGGCGATCAGATGGGCAACCCGTTCCAGGCTCCCTGGTACATCGGGCAAGACCATAGCAAACTTCAACCGCCGACCCCTGGCGAATAGTCCGAGCTCAATCAGGCGGTTGATGAAACCGACATCGATATTACCACCGGATAGGATGCAAACACTGCGTTTACCACGCACTATATTTGGGAAACTGAGAGCTGCGGCCAGCGAAACTGCACCAGCCGGCTCAACCAGCTGCTTGCAGCGCTCCAGCAGGGTCAAAATCGCGGATGAAATCTCCGCATCACTGACTGATATCACATCATCAGCGTATTCAAAGATCAGACCGGTGGTAATCTTACCAGGCACACGAACGGCAATGCCGTCAGCTATAGTTGACGTGTTTTCCGTCGTGATCAGCCGCCGAGCCTTGAAGGACTGCTCGATTGCATTGGCCCCCTCGGCCTGCACCCCGATGACCCGTATCCGAGGGTTGATCATCTTCAGGTAATAGGCGACCCCAGAAAGCAGGCCACCGCCACCAGCTGGAACAAAAACAATGTCGACATTCGGAAGGTCTTTCAGGATCTCCGCGGCTACGGTTCCCTGACCAGCGATGACAGCCGGATCATCAAAGGGATGGATGAAAACGGCTCCAGACTCCTCTTGGATCTGGAGTGCAACTTGATGGGCCTCATCGTAGCAGTTACCCCTGAGGATCACCTCGGCCCCATAGCCTTCCGTAGCCTTGATCTTGGCAATCGGGGTGCTCCTGGGCATCACTATTTTGGCGTGGACGCCAAGTTTGGAAGCCGCAAAAGCCACCCCTTGGGCGTGATTGCCCGCCGAAGCCGTCACCACCTCATTAACATCACCGGCCTCCTTAAGCAGGGAGACCTTATTGTAGGCACCACGGATCTTGTAGGAACCGGTCTTTTGGAAGTTCTCGTTTTTCAGGTAGATCTCAGTTCCAGCCATCCGCGAAAAGGTCTCCGAGCGGGCCAGGGGTGTGGGATGCAAGACACCTTGCAAACGCGAGGCCGCCGATTCTATGTCTTCAAGTGTTAGAGCATCCGTACTGACAGCCTGAAGGGAAGCATTCACAATACCGCCCCGGTATCAGCGCTTTTCACGGTCTTGGCATAGCGGGCCAGATAGCCTTTCAGCTTCTTTTCCGGTACTTGGACACCAATGCTGAATCGCCGGGAAAGCTCTGCCTCGTCAATCATCAGGTTCAACGTATGGTCCATGATGTTGAATTCGATATTGTCACCATCCTTGACGTAGGCGATCAGACCACCAGCCGTGGCCTCCGGTGAGACATGACCGATCGCCGCGCCTTTCGTGGCACCGGAAAAGCGACCGTCAGTGATCAAAGCGATACTGTCATCCAGTCCCATACCGGAGAGTGCCGATGTTGGGCCAAGCATCTCGCGCATTCCCGGTCCACCGGCCGGTCCCTCGTAGCGAATCACCACAACACTGCCAGGCTCGATTTGCTGAGCATAGATAGCTTGTATAGCGGCCTCTTCACTATCGAAAACCCTAGCTTTACCGCTGAAGATCATCATGTCCGGTAAAACAGCACTTCGCTTGACAATAGCCCCCTGAGGAGCAAGGTTCCCGAAGAGGACAGCCAGTCCGCCAGTTCGCGAATAGGGATTCTTAACCGGTCGGATAACCTCCCCGTCAACGGGGCCTATACCAACAAGGCGGTCTCCCAGAGATCCGGCAACCGTCAGCACCTGCTGATCCAACATGCCGGCACGGGCCAACTCGGCCATCACGGCCGTGATTCCACCAGCTGCATGTAGATCCTGGATATGATATCTGCCAGCAGGAGCCAGGCGACAGAGATTCGGCGTCTTTTCACTGACCCGATTAATAGCCGCAAGGTTGATCTTCATGCCAGCCTCAAAAGCGATTGCACAAAGATGTAAAACGGAATTAGTCGAGCAGCCCAGCGCCATATCAACTGCGATAGCGTTGGAGATAGACGCGGTATTTATAATGTCTTGGGCCTTGATATCCTCAGCTACCAAGCTAACGATGCGCTCGCCGCTAGCTTTGGCCAAATGGATACGCTCTGAATAAACAGCCGGTATTGTTCCATTTCCAGGCAGAGCCAGACCTAAAACCTCAGTGAGGCAGTTCATGGAATTGGCCGTAAACATTCCGGAGCAGGATCCGCAGGTCGGGCAGGAGGTATTCTCTATCTTGGCCAAACCGTTTTGGTCGATGTTACCTTTATGGAAGCGTCCAACCCCCTCAAATACCGAGTTCAGATCCCGGCCATCTATGGAAAGCATCGCCCCACCGGAAACCACGATGGTCGGCAGATTCAAGCGAGCAGCAGCCATCAACATGCCGGGCACAGTCTTATCACAGCTTGGAATGAGAACAAGTCCGTCCAGGCAGTGGGCACGAGCCATCGTCTCGACACTGTCGGCGATCAGCTCGCGTGAAGGCAAAGAGTAGCACATACCAGAATGCCCCATGGCAATGCCGTCGCAAACGGCTATGGTATTGAACTCCAGAGGAGTGCCCCCGGCAGCTAAGACGCCATCGCGAACGGCCTTAGCGATCCGATCCAACTCTACATGACCGGGTACTATCTCGTTATAGCTATTGGCAATGCCAATCAAGGGCTTTCTCAACTGGGAGTCCGTCAGGCCAGCAGCCTTCCAGAGGGAGCGTTGTGGAGCACGGTCTGGACCTGAGGTGACTTGATCGCTGACCAGGCCTTTCGCATGGAAGAGAATAGCATCCGGGACTGCTGACGATGTTGCATCCGAGATAAGT
>JAIRUT010000078.1 GCA_031254255.1 Coriobacteriales bacterium | reverse complement strand
TCATCAGAGCGACCAATCAGGGTCTCGATGCGCGTGAAGGGACTGCCGCAGGGGCAGGGATCGGGGATGATCCGGGTCAGATCGCGGGTGCGATAGCGGATCAGCGGGGCGCCTTCTTTTTGTAGGGTTGTGATCACCAGGTCGCCGGACTCGCCGTCCGGAAGCACTTCCTCGGTATCCGGATCCACTATCTCAAAGTAAAGATAGTCGTCCCAGCAGTGCATGGCGGAAGAGTGCTCGCAGTTGATGCCGATTCCCGGACCGTAGATTTCGGTCAGCCCGTAGATGTCGAAGAGCTCGACTCCCAGCTCGTTGGCGATGCGGGCGCGCATCTTCTCGCCCCAGCGCTCGGAGCCGATCACGCCGCGGCGCAGGTGGATTTTATCTCCAAGGCCTTTCTCGGCGATGGTTTCGGCCAGCAGCAGGGCGTAGGATGAGGTTGATCCGAGGACGGTGGATTGCAGGTCGATCATCATCTGGATCTGCTTCTCGGTATTGCCAGGGCCCATCGGGATGGCCATTGCGCCGAGCAGCTCGGCTCCCAGCTGAAAACCGATGCCGGCGGTCCAGAGGCCGTAACCGGGGGTGATTTGGATGCGATCCTCGCATGTGATTCCGGCCGTCTCATAGCAGCGTTTGAACATCAGCGCCCAGTCATCGACATCTTTTTTGGTATAGGGAATGATCACCGGCGTTCCAGTCGTGCCACTGGAGGAATGAATGCGTACTATCTTGCTAGCTGGCACAGCACTCAGGCCGAGCGGATAGGCATCGCGGAGCTCCTCCTTCGTAGTCAGCGGCAGCTTTTGGAAGTCGGCAAGGGATTTGACGTCCCGGGGGTCAAAGTCTGCGTATTTACGCTGGTAAAATGGGCTGTTCTCTTTGATGGTGGCCAATAGTTTGCTTATCAGCTCCCACTGCTGGTCGGTCAATTGGATCTCCCTTCCGAATAAGAAAGACAAAAAGGGGACGGTTCTTTTTTGTCTCAGGTTGCACCTCGCATGTCGATTGCTTCTTTATCCAAGACAAAAAAGAACCGTCCCCTTTTTGTCTTTCTTTGTCCATCAACCTTGTTCCCAGCCTCTGTGCAAGGCGCGTAGGTTGACATCGAGGTACGCGGACGAAACGAGTTCTCGTAAGGCCTCTTCCAGTAGCTTGAGGCCTAAGCCCAAGGCTCCACTGGCAGCTGCTGCTCCCAGCAAAACCGTGTTCAAAACCTTGGGGGATTCAAGCTCTGCACAGATCTGTTGGCCGTCCAGGCGGATCAGTCTGAATCCCGGTTCTTGGCCACTCAGGTTGGTTAGCCAGTCCACGACTTGCTGGGGCTGATAGCCATCCGACTCTGCCGATGTTGCGAAGAAATTGGCAGCTGGGATTATCGGGCTGGTTGAGGTGATCACCGTCCCCTGGGGTTTCAGATAGGGCAGGGCGCGGAGTGTTTCGGCGGGCTCGAATCCGATCAACAGGTCAGCCTTGCCGGGTGAGATCAATGCGGAGAGTGGAGCCTTCTCCCAGCCCTCGAAACAGCGTACATGCCCCAAGACACTGCCGCCACGCTGGGCCATGCCGATGGTCTCAGCGGTTCGTGCATTCCAACCAGCGAGGATGGCAGCTTGGGCAATAAGGCGCGAGGCCAAAATGGTTCCCTGTCCTCCGACGCCGGAAATCAGGATGCTGCGACAGGTTGAGCCAACTGACTTGGCTTCGTCAGCAGTGCTTGCAACACTTGACTTATTCATAATCAACTCCCGATGCCTCTGAGATCTCCAATGCTTGAAAGGGGCAAACCGACGTGCAGAGGCCACAGGCTGTGCAAAGACCGGCGTCAATCTGCATCTGGGTTTGGCCGGAGACCAAAGCTGGACAGCCCAGCTTGCGCAGGCAGAGCTTGCAGTTCCTGCAGTTCTCGGGGTTGACGCTGACAAATTGGGGAGCCTTGCGGGGAGCGCGGGCATTCTCAGAAGCATCCCCTGACAAGCCAGCACCCTTGGCGGTACTTTTACAGAAAGTCACACAGGGCGACTTGAAGACAATGGCGCTGACTCCTACTTGGGCAACAGCTTCGCAAACTGCATCGCGGGCAGCTTGCTGGTCGAAGGGATCAATCTCCGCAACCCAGGGCACACCCAAGGCCCTGAGGATTGAGGGGATGTCTCCGGGCAGTTTTTGTCCGACATGGGTCTGGCCACCGGTCATGGCGGTGATGGAGTTGTCCAGGACGACCAGCGTCAGCTTGACGCCGCTGGCCACAGCATTGACGACACCGGTCAGACCGCTGGCAAAGAAAGTCGAATCACCGACGAATCCGAGGTGCAGGCTGTCGGGCTCAGCCCAGGCCATACCCTGAGGGATCGTGAAACCGGCACCCATACAAAGACATGTGTCGACCATATCCAGCGGCAGGGCATTACCCAAGGTGTAGCAACCGATATCACCGCTGAAGACCGCCTTGCGTCCCATCAATGCCTGTTTAATGGCGAAGAAGGAGGCCCGATGTGGGCATCCGGCGCAAAGCACCGGCGGACGAATGGGGAGTGTAGGAGCGGATTGCCCAACGATGACCGCGTCGCCAGCTTCCGCGCTGCTGCCACCGCCAGGCCCATCAACTGACAGAAAATCCAGCAGATGCTGTAGAATTCGAGCAGTGCTGCCCTCACCAGCTTGTTCGGTAGTACCGTCCAGCTTGCCCCGAACCCGTAAATTCCCCCGTATTTCCCGCCGCTGTCCGATCAAACGCAACAGCTCACGCTCAATGACAGGTTCCAGTTCCTCAAAGACCAGCACCTCGTCCAAATCCTTGATAAAGCTCCAAACCAAGCTGTCTGGGAAGGGGTGCGGGGTTCCTATCTTCAAAAGACGCAGCGATCCGGCATAACCCAGCTCCTGCAGGGCATCCTTCAGGTAGGCCCAGCTGTTACCACCGGCCACCAGCCCGAGATGGGCAGGCGCAGCCGAATGCCCGGTCTGTTCAATCAGATTGAAGGAGGACTCAGCAAATGTCTCCTGAAGCTTCTGTAGGCGTTCGATGATCTCCAGGTGCCCCATGTAGCTGCGGCGTGGGAAGATCACCCAACGTTCAGAAGGCTCAAAGCCACTCACCAGACGGGCAGAGTAATCATAGGATGACTCCAGGCTGACTGCAGCATGTGAGACCCGCGTGGTTGAGCGGACAATCACCGGAGTCGAATATTTTGCAGAGAGTTGAAAGGCCTCCTCCATCATCGCGCAGGCTTCCTCTGGGGTTGAGGGATCAAGGACAGGCACCTTGGCAAACTGGGCAAACTGACGCGTATCTTGTTCGGTCTGGGAGGAAATCGGACCCGGATCATCGGCTACCAGCAAAACAAGACCGCCAACGCCCAGATAAGGTAGGCTCATCAGGGGATCTGAGGCCACATTCAGTCCAACCTGCTTCATCGTCACCAGCGCCCGTCCACCGCTCAGGGCAACACCGGCACCGACCTCGAGGGCAATCTTCTCATTTGTGGACCATTCAATATGCAAACCAGCCAAGTCTCGTTTCCGAGCTTGGCTGGCAATGTATTCCAATACTTCAGTCGAGGGCGTTCCGGGATAGCCGCTGACGCAGTTCACTCCGGCTCGCAGCGCCCCAAGCCCCAAGGCTTGGTTTCCCATGAGCAACTCAACGGACATCAAACTCTCCCAACATCAGGTCGCAGTGATCAGACAACAGCGGTCAGGCCGCAGTGACCGGAGGCCGGGTTTTCTTCCGGCCTTACTCTCCAGTAGCTTAATTTGTGTTACTTGTACCGTTACTACTAGCATCGGTAGCCGAAGTATCTGTTGCGCTGCTATTGCTGCTGCTGTCGGTGCTGCCGTCACCAGTGCTGGTGGGAGTCAGGTTACTGAAGTCCAGCCCCAGGGAGGAGATGATGCTTTCAGCACCGGTGATGTCACCATTCACCGAGAGCAGTTGGATAGTGAAGTGCAATGTGGAGTTAGCAGGAATTGCTCCGCTAGCTTCGCTTCCATAGCCTTTGGAGGGAGGAATGATTATGGTGCGCTGGCCGCCAACCTTCATGCCAACGACATCCTCATCAAAACCTTTGATCATCTGCCCCGATCCAACTGTGAATTCCATGTAGCCGTCATGGTTGGCAGACTGATCGAAGACTGTTCCGTCATCAAGGGTTCCAACATAGGTAACGCGAATCGTGTCGCCAGATTTAACCTCAGCACCGGTTCCAGCCACATCATCGGTGATCAATTGCATGGTGCTGTCATATGGTAGGCCAGCGGGCATATCGTTGATTACTATCCGGGTATCGTCGCTGGTCAAGTTGGTAATGTATTCTTCGGCACGTGATTTTGATACATTTTGAGCTAGATAATCCATGATCTTGCTATGGACATCTGCGGGCATGGTATCCATGTTCGCCGTACCATCTGCATTGAGATGGAAGGAGTCTGTGCATTTTATGACATATACTGCCGTATCTGATTCAACGATCGTGTCATAAACCTGCCCGACCTCAAGTGAGTTCAGGGCATTTTTGTAAGCATCAGGAAAGTCGCTTGTACTGCTGCTGGATGTCATCCAACCCATGTCCGCTATTTTGCTGGTTGGATCAGCAGCAAGTGCAGCTTGGGCTTTGGCACTTGCATAACTGGCAAAGTCAGCGGCAACCGTATCAAAATCCTCACCGGCTTTGATCCGGTTCAAGGCCTCGTTGGCCAAGGTCCGCGCCTCATCAATCAGCAGGGTGTCACTGAGCGTGAAAACTATTGCACTGGAGCGTTTACCTTCAAAATAGGAACCATAGGTACTTATGAATTCAAGGGTCTCATCCTCGGTGGGTTCCAAGGAGAACTTGTTGCTGACTACTTGGGTGAAGACGTTTTGGGCTTCAAGCAATGTCCGATAGGCTTTTTCTGTGGCAAAACCCTCTCCGTGTAGATAGTCCCGCCATGCCTTTGGGTCACCGGTTTGATTCTTGGACTGGGTAATCTGTTCATCAATTACCGATTCGTCAGGAGAGATGCCCAGCGCTGCGGCATCATTGAGAATGAGGATGGGGGTGGAAAGTGTATTTCGTATCACACCCTCCCGCAATTGGGCCGGTGTGGTTTTGGCATCTTGTAACTTGCCAGCCCATTCGACATCCGAAAAGATGTTGCCATCAGTGTCTTTGCGCATGTTCTCAATCATAGTTGTGACATCAGCTTCTTTGATTTCGACACCGTCGACTGTTGCAGCGACATTGGTGTATGTCGCATCGTCAACGCTAGTCATTTTGCTGATGTCAGTGTAAGTGTCATTTCCGCCATTACAGCCGAAGAGGGAAACTCCGACAACTGCAGCAAGGGCAAAGCCTGTCAGTGTGCTGAGCAGGCGAGTGGGCTTTCTCATGAAAATACCTTCCTCTGTTCTCAACAATCGCATATTTACAATACCTTCCCACCGGATGGATGATACACCCGATGGGAAAATTTGGGTAACAGTAAAATTGCAGATACCCATTCTCGCATATTACTGCCCAGAGTATATGGTCTGACATGAGACAATTGCTTCGGTTTCCTGTCACTTTTATTACTGAATATTTTGCTACTCCATCAAATCAGCTTTTTTTCGGAGGGGAGGGTAACCAGATGCTGAAGCTAACCGGTATAACCAAAACCTATGAAACAGCTGGGCTTACCCAGATTGCCCTGAATCAGCTTTCAGTAACATTTCGAGACAACGAGTTTGCCGCGATTCTTGGTCCTTCTGGATCCGGCAAGACTACGCTCCTGAATATCGTCGGTGGCTTGGATAGGGCCGACAGTGGAGACTTAGAGATCGACGGAGTCGCTACCAAAAGATACAAGGATCGTGATTGGGACACCTATCGCAACAATCGGATCGGCTTTGTCTTTCAGAGTTACAACCTGATTCCCCACCAAACAGTACTTGCCAATGTCGAACTGGCCCTGACACTTTCTGGAGTATCCAAGAAGGCGTGTATCAGGCGGTCCAAGCAGGCTTTGGACGAGGTCGGTTTAAGCGAACATATCAACAAGAAGCCGAACCAACTTTCCGGCGGCCAGATGCAGCGCGTGGCGATTGCCCGGGCACTTGTCAATGATCCGGAGATCTTGCTGGCAGATGAACCGACAGGTGCATTGGACTCCAAGACCAGCACCCAGATTATGGATCTGTTGACCAGAATTGCGGCGGATCGGTTGGTCATCATGGTCACTCACAACCCGGATCTGGCCGAGATGTATGCCAATCGGATCATCAACCTCTCTGACGGTCAGATTGTCTCGGACACCAATCCTTTTTATCCGAGAACCAGCAAGTTTTCTCAAGCGGCAAAACGGGCGCGTAAATCCTCAATGTCTTTTTTGACCTCCATTTCGCTTTCCTTCTCCAATCTGATGACCAAGAAAGGCCGGACGATTATGACGGCCTTTGCCGGATCAATCGGAATCTTTGGCATAGCAGCTATTCTGGCAATGGCTAATGGTGTCAACAGCTACATCAAGAGTGTTGAGGAGGACACACTTTCCCAGTATCCGCTGACGATCAATAAGACCGGCTTGGATCTAACCGCCTTATTGACG
>JAIRUT010000052.1 GCA_031254255.1 Coriobacteriales bacterium | reverse complement strand
CTTGAATCCCACGCTCACTGTTGGCGCACTGACCGCGACCTCGGCAGTCGCGATTTTTCCACCATCGTTGGTCACTACGCTGATGGTTGCATTGCCAACTCCGAGGCCGGCCACATTGCCCGAACTGTCAACAGAGGCGATTCTGGTATCGCTGGATGTCCAGGCCACACTTTGGTCCGTAGCATCGGCAGGCAGGATCGTTGGCACCAGGGTGTCAGTATGCCCAACGCACAAAGTCAAAGCAGCCCTATCCAGACTGACTGCCGCAACATGAATAGAAGCTGCATATTCTGCCCGCGCTTGAACCATCGCAACCGCTGCCCCAGCATCCACCAAGCCAAAGCCATAATATGGGTCGCAGCCCGCATCCCCGATGTCCAGGGCTGTCTGCTCTAAAATGTCTCGCGCTGCGGCCGGTGTCAGACTGGGGTCGGCAGCATAGAGCAGTGCCGCAATACCGGCAACCATCGGACTGGCATAGGAGCTGCCGCTGCGCCCGATGGCCTGGTTTGGTGTGGAGCTCACCGAAGAAGTCTTCGCCTTTGCGGATCCTGGCGAGTTGACTATCTCTGCCTGGTTAGCGATATAGGAAGCCGAAGGATCGTCATAGGGATAGATCGCCGTGTCGCTGAGGTTAGAGAGGGTCTTGATATCGACTCCCGGAGCGGCGAGGCTGGCCTCCGGATTATGGTTGCTATCGTAGGCTGTGATATAGGTTGTATCCCCAAAACTGTTCCGATTCTCTTGAACCGATGTCACACCGACAACCTCTGGATAATCGCTCGGAAAGTGCTTGTAGTTTTGCTTGGTCTCCGGGTTGACCTTACCCTGGACCCCACTGTCATTTCCCGCACTGGCAACCACAAGAATGCCAGCATTGTTCAGGTCGAGAATTTTTCGATATTCAATATTCTTTTGCGAATTGAGCATAAAATTCTCTTCGGCAGTGTTTTCGGTAGTAGACCCATAACTCATATTGACCACATGAATGTTCAATTCATCCTTCTTGCTTATAACGTAGTCAACAGCTACGACAACGGCGGCATCGCTCATGTAATCTGAGTCACCGGTACTGACTCGCACCGGCAGGACCTTGGCATTGCCAGAGACGCCAGCAATGCCAATGCCGTTATTGGCAACAGCGGCAATCACACCGCTGACGGCGGTCCCATGTCCATTCGAATCTCCCTTGTTCTGCAGTGCGCCAGCTGCTATGGAATCCATGAGCGGACGTCCCTGAATATACGTATTGCGATCCTGGCTGACATAGGTGGCATCCCAGGCATCATTGACCCAGAGATTGTTTGACAGATCCTGGTGTGTCAGGCGCGCCCCTGTGTCAAAGACGGCAACAGTCACGGAACCATTTACCATCTGCCTTTCCCAGGCCGAAAAAGCGTTGACGGCCTTAAGCCCCCAAAGTTGGTCCAAATAAGGATCATTCACTGGTGCCGGCTGCTCAGAGTTGGATTTTGTGCTGGACTCGGCACGGTTTTGGTCTATCTGCCACTGGTCGAGCTGCTGTTGATCATCGGACTTTTTGGCGCCAGACTGTTGTGAATCAGTCTGCCCATTTTGTTGCAGGAGGTTTTGTTCCTGGGGACTCGGTAACTGGGGCTCCATCTGCAAAGAGTCCGATAGCAGCAAGTTTGACTGTTGCTGTGTCACATCATCAGACGTCTCGCTTCGGTAAAGGTGGTTCGGCTGGGCAAAGACCACGACGCCACTGTTCACAGATGCCAGCAAGGCTTGTTCTACCGAAACATTCTCAGGAAGAGTGAGCAAGGCGATCGTATCGCCGTTAGAAGTAGTAGAGAGTCGGTTGATTGATGCCAGACCGGCGGAAGCGTTGACGTTAGCGTTTTCAGGGGAGGCTGAGTTACTTTGGGTGTTTTGGGCCGCAGCTTGGGACGCAGCAACGGACTCCATATTTACCGCCTGCAAGACTTGCTCGAAATCGGAATTGGCAGCGGCTTGATCTTGCGTATCCTGGCTCGGCAGGACAACCAGTATTTGATTGTTCACGTAACTGGCTGGATTCGCAGGAACCGGAGCAGCAAGGCCAGACACGACAGCCTCGCTCAGAGTGCTGCAGGCAACACCATCATATGCTCCAACACTTGAACTGGGATGGGCTTGGGTGCTGGTGCTTGGGGTGCTGGTGCTTGGGGTGCTGCTGCTTGGGGCTTGGGTGCTGCTGCTTGGGACTCCAACGCTTTGGGCGCTGGCACTTGGGGCGCTGGTGTTCTGAGCTCCGTGAACCTCAGAGTTCCAGTTCAGGATTTGACCCAACGACAATGGGATTGGCCCGACTGACGAAAAAGCCAGCACTAGAACAAATACCATAAGAACCGCGAGAAATCTTTGCTCTATGGATATCGTTAACCCAGCATACTCATGGTGCCCCTTTAGCCCCATTTATATAGCCCCCTTGTAACATACAGCCCCTGAAACCTTTCATTAACCCATGTCCAAAACTATAGAAAGTTTGATCCGGCATTTCACCCATGCCGGGCTTTCATCTTTACTTGGCAGTCGTCGGCATTTCGCCCATGCCGACCCATGCCGGAACTTCGCCTTTACTTGGCAGTCTATCGTTTTCTTTATCCAATACTCCCACCGTGGCTGAAGCCTGAAAACTAGAGCTTGGAGTCGTAGACTATAGCTTTTTTCAAGCAACTTTGTCAATATATGCTATTCTACGTATTATGTAGATAATTAATTATTATGCAGTAAAAATATAAGGATAATCTAGAAATCGCCATCCATCCGGATAAATGGTATCCAGCACTCCGCCAATAACCAAACCTTCACCTCATTGGCCCGTTTGCTAACCTAGCCAACAATCATGTCTTTCCCTCAACGCCCGGCTAGCAGCCCTGTATGTCAACAAGCACCAACCTCCCCGCCGCCGCCGCACCCCACCCACTTGCCCGATCAGCATAGCTTCAACGAATGACCATAGGTCATTTCTTTTCCACTGCTTTACACCTGTACTTAGGCGTTAAAATGGTTAATATATGTAAAACAAGCATTTCGTTGGTTATTTATTAAGTTGTACGCAGAGATGCTCTAGAAAGGGGAACAGATTGCGGCCATCGGTGACCAAGAGATGCCCTGTCGTAGGTGCCACATTAATTGAGCGGCATCCTGCCACTGACTGTGCGGCTATCAAGCAGCACCTTGCCGCTGGCTCCCCGTTTCCTCTGAAGACACTGGCCTTGAATTTTATCGGACTGTTGTTGGCAGTGGCTGTTATCGCATCCCTTGCGGCCTGTACGTCAAAAGCAAAATCCCCCGAACCCGATGGTACCGGCATCTCAAACCCAAATATCTCGAGGATAGAGGCACAGAACAAATCCTCGGATGGGGTCGATTATATTGAGTATCACGTTTATATCAAAGCTGAGGCCAATTGGTCGTCACTGAGCGATCAGAAGCGACAAGAGATCACCGACGCTTCGGTCAAGGAGTGTCGCGTAGCTCTGAAAAACGCTGGTGGTAGCAATCTGAACATCATTGGCTTTGACGATGGCACTCAGGAGGCGATCTTCATCTATGATGTCGAATCCAATGAAGTCATCGTCGACATAGACAAGGTTGAAGAAAAGCGCTTGCCAGCGCCTGCTCTCAAGTAAGCCATCCTGCCCTCTCCAATTTATGCCATCTTGAACTTCAGCCCATTGGTGTCTGCTTATTCGTTGCTGGGAGAGGTATTTCCTGCCTCATCGTCGGCAAAGAGATAGTCAAGCGACTTCTGAGGAAAGAAGGCATTCTTTATCTCCTGCGCCTCGTCCAATGAGAATTTAACGCGTCCGGCTAACTTCCCGCGGAAGTTGTCAGGTGACATGCTCAGCGCCTTGGCGATCTGTATCTGAGTTATACCGTTGCGAGCCATCTCTGCTTTAAGATTTCCAAACTTCATGTTCTAACCCCACCCTTTCAGTGACAACCAACTGGGTCAACTGAATCTTAGTGCGGCGTTCTGTGAGCTCCTGCATATAAATTAACGTTATAACAGGTAGATACTGCATTTGTTAGGCAGAAACTTGCAAAGCACTGTACAAGATTCGTTGCTTACAGTTATACTTCATACAATATACACTATATATGGTATTTTACAACAATTAAAGCATATAGTCATATACTATTTAGTGAGTTCTACTTATATGGCCTCTCCAGCCTACGGACGCGCCACTGGCGACTGTTAGGCTTTCGGCAACTCCATTCGGCAAGTATTCGGCAAGTCTATTCGGCAACTTTTCGGCAACTCCTGCATCGGTGTCATCTCCGGTAGATCCGATAGCACCGATACCTTTGAGCGGAACGATGGTCTTGAACACACAACCCTCAATAAGCTCCGGCTCACCGCCCGAGTAGTATTTTAGGTATTTTAGGTTGCAATCTGCTAAATAGGAATGTTGCAAAATGAAAAATGAGCGCTAAAAATGGCTGCACTGATTCGAGCTCTTTCACGAAACGTTTCGACAGAAGCATCTATTGAACTTCTAGCGAAAGAGGCCGGGTTAGATTATGAAGGTATATCACGGCCTTCCGTAAGAAAGTATCTCGACCAATTGACGCAGATTTTTGTTTTGGAGGAATTACCTGCCTGGGGAATCCATCTACGTTCAAGTATTCGTATGCGCGTGAAACCCAAATGGCATTTCGTTGATCCTTCACTTGCGACCGCAGCTCTTTATGCAACAGCACCCTCTCTGCTCGATGACCTCAACACAATAGGATTACTTTTCGAGTCAATGGCGGTTCGCGACATCAGAGTATACGCCGATGCACACAATGCAAAGGTTTTCCATTACCGCGACTCCACAAATCTTGAAATTGACGCGATAGTCGAACGACGTGATGGGGTTTGGTCAGCCATAGAGGTAAAACTCGGCGGAGAAAAAGCCGTAGATGAAGCCATCGCCAATTTTAAAAAGCTAAAAGCCCGACTTACGAAAGAAAAATTAGAAAACCTTGCAATGTGTGTCGTTGTCACTGCGGGTGAGTACAGCTATATCCGCCCTGATGGTGTTGCGATAATAGCGCTCGGCCATCTATTTGCATAATCTTCCTATGGAATACATTATCGGGAAAAGGCCCCGTTGCTCATGCAGAATATGCATCAAGTGAATACCTATCGGGAATTTGAGTTTGAAGTACTCCCCAGCTAGCCAAAGGCTAGCTGGGGAGTACTGGCGGAGAGATAGGGATTCGCCGATCGTGCGCCCCTTCGGGGCACACGCTCTCCAGACCTCGCAAACTCCGTTTGCTCGGCCGTCCAGCCTACGGACGCGCCACTGGCGCCTCCGTTTAACGGCTGGACCCCTCTCGGGTTCGATTCCCTCACGGAATACGATTCGGCTCTGAGAGCTAAAAAGCTCCCAGAGCCGAATCGTGGTGGCACTGGGTAACGCTGACGTAAACAATATGACTCGCGCCAACAGTGCCAATACCAAACAGGCGACATTCACCACAAACCAATATAGCACGAATGATAAATCTAGCAAAATACCAGCTAATTCATCTCTAAAGACATACGAAAACCAATTGCCGGAAAATGCAACAGTAGCAAAAAAGACGGCCCAGCAACACAAGACCTATTTCAGCAAAGAAGAAATAAACCACCTGATCATTGGTTACACTCAGAACCGATTGACTGTCAATCAACTTGCGGAAAAATACGGTTGCAGTCGGCAAACCATCAGCAATGTCTTGAAACGCAACGGTGTAACTGTCACCAGAAATCGCATGGATGAAAACCAAATCAAACAAGCCAAAAAACTTTATTCCGATGGACTAACATTAAAACAGGTCAGCAGGCAGCTTGGCATCTGTGAGTCGACGGTGACAAAGACGCTCAGGAAAGCTGGTGCGACCATTAGGCGACCGCATAGGTATGCAAGCAAAGAAAGAGCAGGGTTTCAGTAGGTCAAAAGCGAGCGCATGGCCAAAAGTTATCACAACATTCAAGATTGCGCAGATTGCCAGCGAAGCCCAATGGCAGTCCGCAAGCACCACCGGAGGCTTTTAACTCCCGCCCTGAGCGTCCAGCTTCATCAGCGCCTTGGCGAATTCCTCGATGGTTTTGGCTTCGAGATAGCGTCGGTAATGCCTTGTCTTGTATTCTTCCTGCACAGCTTCCGACTCGTTTCCGGTCAGGTCTCCCGGTATAATTTTTGAAGTTGTGAGAATCTTTAAGCTTCTACAACCTCATTGCGCAATACCTGCAATTCCTCAGCAATATTTGGTCGGCCGATTAGATGAGCACGTTCAAGTTGTTGATCAATGTCTCTTATAAGCGCCTGCTTGTCCATTTTACCTGAATCACGTTCGGACATAACGGCCATATACGTTTTGCGTGTTGCGTCCAGATCAGTTAGTTCAACTTCTTCGATTATGTGACCGTTACCATTATGGATAGAAATCTTGTGAAACATTCGAGCATCAGTCATTGCTGCAACCGATTCCGGCAATTGCTGATATGCTTCGTCATGCAGCGAGCGTGGCACCAAACGACCACCGCCATAATACTCAACTTCATCAATATAGCGACTCAGATAACGTAAACGACTGATAAACTCATGGACGGCAACGATATGCAGTTCTGCCCTGAATCCACTTTCAAGATAACTACCCACATCGGTCAGTGTCTGGTCAGGATTTCGCAGAGTGCCTTCTCGGATAACATGCGGTTTCAATTGAAGCACATAATCCTTGGCCCGCTCTGACCAAAGCCAGCAATCTTGGTTCGTGTAGGCTCCAAGGTTCTCTTCATCCGTGGCCAATAATTGACTATACGCTGTATGCTGTGGGCGGTAATTGTCTATGCTGATTTCTGCAATACTGTTTTTGCCATCTACGGATTCCAGCTCTGTGATGATCCTATCCTCTGCCACGCTCTTTCCGGCACCGGGCTGACCGCCGAAGAAATGTACGGATGGATTTGGCACTCCGTGTAAATCTGCGTAATTGATTGGGAATATTTCTGTCTCATAGACCACCCGGTTTTGCTCGGGTGAGAGTTCATGGGAATTGACAGAGCCTTGTAGTTCAGGCTGAGGCAACGTAGTGGTTCTCCGTGTCAGAATCAATCGCCTGATTTTCATAGCGGCTTAGCTGTGCCGCATCCAAGGCAATGGAAAGGATTTCCAGACCCGCCGGATCATCAGGTCTTACTGACCGTCTCAACTGGGCATAGCACTTGGCCAATGCCATATGACGCTGTCCAGCAGGCGAGTCATGGCCTTCTGTTCGCGCTGCATTCGTGTGATAGCCGATCTCGTTGTTTATCCTGTCGTGTGCTACTTCGTAATCCACGCCGAACAGGTATGTTTCTCCGCCAGTCAATCTTTCAGTCATTTTATTCCTCCCTTCTGGATCATATAAGTATTATAGCATAATCTTCAATCCCAAACAATATTTACTGCATTAAGTACGATAAATATACCATTAATAAATACGCCAGATGCTAATTGCAACAATCAAGTAATAATTGATTGATTTTGCGCAGCCTAATTTAATGTCAAAGTTGCTCTGTTGCATCAAATAACACTACAAATATAGCATGGATTGCGGGAATGTCCAAAATTACTGAGGTGGTCTTGATTGAACCAATTACCGAACCCGAAAATGCAAAGTGAGACAGTGATGGGCGACTGAGCGGCAACCAAAGGTTGCTGCAACATGATTTCGCGAATTGCGCGGACTGTCCCGAAAGCTATGGTGAATGAAGTGGTTGAGGATGTGTCAGTTTCCGCACATGTTTCCGCTGGTCAGGAAATGAAACGAACCACCGACCGTGTGAGTTGTGTTCATTTGGTCGGTGGTTCGAATTTGGTCAAAATGGTGGGCCGTGAGGGAATCGAACCCGCGACCTTAGGATTAAAAGTCCTCTGCTCTACCAACTGAGCTAACGGCCCGTTCAACCACCGAGCATGAAATTATAATGCAAAGCTTGTTTTTCTGCTTGTGCCATTTCAAGGGAAATGTTGCCAAATTGCCAACATGCTGGATTTTCAGGTGGAGAAAATGTGCGGGGCCTTGTTCTAATAAAAACAAGGCCCCCAAATGTTCAGCCAGTCTACCAAGCTTTCAGGATGCCTGTCAAGCACTCGCGCCACTGTGACATGCTTTTTGACATGCGAAATCGTCGAAGTACCGAGCTCTCTGAGTTCGAAGAGATCGACTTTATACTAAGTTTCCGTTGGGGGATGGTGGGCCCGATTGGATTCGAACCAATGACCTCACGGTTATCAGCCGTGCGCTCTAACCAACTGAGCTACGGGCCCCAAGGATTGCGCCAGACAACGGGTTGAACCGTTTGTCCTGAAAAAGGCACCGAAATAGATTATACTACCTCATTTGTCAGGTCAATAAAAATAATTGACAAATGCGGGTTGAAGGTCAAAGAAGTGGATTCGAGCCGAAGATCCATTCGAAAAACACCGGAAACCACCTAGAGTTACTATATAAGAGAGTTTCAACCATCAAAAGATTGCCGAGAACATCCATCTCAAAGCTAACGGAGTTATTTGTTTCATGAATCGTAGTGAAGCTCTGCGAATCCTTGGTTTGGAAGAGGATGCCAGTGAAGAGCAGGTCAGGCTGGCCGCCAAAGAGCTGGCTCAGATTTTGCATCCTGATAAGTATGCAGGTAATCGCAAGCTTGCCAGCCGGGCGGAAGAACAGCTGAAACGTGTCAACGAAGCTAGTGAGTATCTGCGCAGGAATTCATCCTCGGCATACTCCGGATCTCCGGGAAGCGGCAGGGGTGGCAGAAGCGGCGGCAAGGCCAGCAACAAGGGCAACGGAGGCAATAAAGGCAGCAAGGGCGGTAATGGGGATAAAACATACGGTTCCCCCACATCCTCCACATATTACGCAGCTTCCTCTGAGTCGGATTTTGCCGATGCCTTGAAGGCCCGTTTGGCTGGATTAGCGGCGGCGCGTGTCCAGCTGATCGCCCAGTTTGACCACGAAAGGGATCTCAGGCGCATCGGCATCCTTCTGATGGTCGGCGGGGTGATCGCCTTTTTTATCGGCGAGCGCTTTGGTATGCGTCTTATCGATGGGCTGGGCGGTGCCGCATTGATCTGGGGAGTCATCCAGATCTTCAACGCCCAAGCTAACATAAGGGCTGTGCGTGCTCATTTGGAGCGCCTAAGCAAAGAACGCAAGAAGTACGAAAAGCAGTTAGAGGATTTGTGAGGTTTAAACCACTAATGAAACAGCAACATTTACGCAATATCGCCATCATCGCCCACGTTGACCACGGCAAGACTACCTTGGTCGACCGCTTGCTTTTCAGCACGCATGTCTTTCGCGAGAATCAGCAGGTCGCCGAACGCATCCTCGATTCCAACGACCAGGAGCGCGAGCGTGGCATTACTATTCTGGCCAAGAACATCGCTGTCCACTATCAAGATGCCCAAGGTACAGACATCAAGATCAACGTTATCGACACGCCCGGGCATGCTGACTTCGGCGGCGAAGTGGAGCGCGTCCTGAAGATGGCCGACGGTGCCCTGCTGATCGTCGATGCCTTTGATGGCCCGATGCCGCAGACGCGCTTTGTGCTCCGCCATGCGCTGCGCCTCGACCTCAAGCCGATCGTGGTGATCAACAAGATCGACCGCCAAGGTGCCCGTCCCCTTGAGGTCCTCGACGAGGTCTTCGAGCTGATGCTGGAGCTCGGCGCCAGCGATGCCCAGCTGGACTTCCCAGTCATCTATGCATCGGCTGTCAACGGCTACGCCCGCTATGAGATTGACGACGAGAACATGGACATGCTGCCCCTTCTGGAGATCATAGCCCAAGAGGTACCGGCGCCGGATGTCGACCCCGAGGGCCCCTTGGCCTTGCAGGTCTGCACCATCGATCACTCCGACTATGTCGGCCGCATCGGCATCGGCCGCATCTTCTCCGGCAGCCTGAGCAAGGGGGAGAGGGTCCTGATCATCAAGAATAACGGCGAGCGCTACAGTACCAACATCAAGCAGCTCTTCACCTTTGAGGCGCTCGGTCGGATAGAGACCGACAGCGCCCAAGCCGGCGACATCGTGGCCGTGGTCGGCGTGGAAGATGCCGATGTCGGCGACATGGTGACTTCCCCGGAACAGCCCCAGGAGCTGGACCCGATTGAAGTCGAGGAACCGACGATGGCCGTGGTCTTCTCGGCCTCCACATCACCGCTGGTCGGTCGGGAGGGCAACATCGTCGGAGCCCGTCAGCTCAATGAACGCCTGCTGCGCGAGGCCGAATCGAACATCTCCATGCGCATTACTCCGTTGGATAATGGCGCTGGTGTGGAGGTGGCCGGGCGCGGTGTCCTCCATCTCTCCGTTTTGATGGAGACGATGCGTCGCGAGGGTTTTGAGTTTCAGGTCGGCCGCCCGCGGGTGCTCTTTCGCAAGGACGACCAAGGCAAGAAGACCGAGCCGATCGAGGAGGCCACAGTCGATGTCCCGAGCGAATACGCCGGCAAGGTCATCGAGG
>JAIRUT010000137.1 GCA_031254255.1 Coriobacteriales bacterium | reverse complement strand
GTGACAACAACTACATGGTGGACTGGGGAGACGGCGCAACAACGACAAACGCTGCCAGCCACACCTATGCCACAGCTGCAACCCGCACCATCACGGTATCCGGGCGCCTGCCCGGTGGGATCACCTTTGATACATACAGATACAATGCCGCCCACCACGGTGAGCAGCGCCTGACCAAGGTCAACACCGCGCTGCTTCATCAGGACTCACCTGATATGACGTATATCTTCCGTGGCTGTGCAAACCTGGCATCCATCCCCGACAACCTCTTTGCAAGCAACACACAGGTGACGAGTATCAGCAACGCATTTTATAACTGCACCATCCTCACCACCATCCCCGATAACCTCTTTGCAAGCAATACCCAGGTGACGAACTTCGCCAGCGCATTCTACGGCTGCACCACCCTCACCACCATCCCCGCCACCCTCTTTGCAAACAACACACAGGTGGCAAGTTTCAACGGCGCATTCCGCGGCTGTACCACCCTCACCACCATCCCCGACAACCTCTTTGCAAACAACACCCAGGTGATGAATTTCAACAACGCATTCCGCGACTGTACCACCCTCACCACCATCCCCGCCACCCTCTTTGCAAACAACACCCAGGTGACGGATTTCAGCAGCGCATTCTACGGCTGTACCACCATCACCACAATCCCTGCCACCCTCTTTGCAAACAACACCCAGGTGACGACTTTTAACAGCGCATTCCGCGGCTGCACAGGTCTGATCTCGATTCCCGCAAACCTGTTTGACAACAATACCCATGTGACCACATTCAACTATGCATTCTACGGCTGCACAGGAATAGGCAGCAGCACCGACCTGCCTGACTGGTGGAATGATGCGAAGTACCCCGCGGCCACCTACCCGCAGTTCCACCTGACGGATGCCGACGCTGTGCGCATGTTCACAAACTGCACCAACGCCAGGAACTTCTCATCCGTTCCGACGACACCTCTTGTATGGAAGTGATGGACCAACCAATATACTGACAACGACAACCGACTGATGCATACGAAGGGAGTCAAACGACAGGATGACCGATTGCCTGGCTGACACACCCACGACACCCACGACAGCTGGGCCGTCAATCCAACAACTCCGCCAGCAACCGATCGCAAGACCACACCGCCACCGCCCCGCACCTGACGCGGGGCGGTGGCTGGCATGTTTGTTGCAGGTAAATCGACAGTTTGCCATCCGCTCCTCTGTCAAATATAAGAGCGTGTCCACGAAAACGCTGGAAAAGGCACTCCAACTCTTGGGGCTGAAGCTGGTCATCGTTCCGAAATCTACTCAAGCCTCAATTGTCCTGTCCGATTCAAGCGGCAACCTGAGCGCTACTCCGGGATGACCGGAGGCGAGGCTTGGGCCATGTCAGCGGCAACAGCAGTGCCACAAAGCATGTGGCAAGTTTCTCCAAACCAACTGCAAAACCTGACTGAACTGAACTACAAAGCCGCCGCCTCGCACCTGTTGTGGGGCGGCGGTAGCTTCGGGGGCAGTTCCATTGTTGGGAGCCTTTTCTGAGGTTTTTGACGCAAGTAGTAACATCACCCATATCATCGTCACCGACTCAATGATCAAAACTGCAAATAAATCCTGGATTTATAATACTTCGGGCATTAAAATGGAAAATTGCAAGGGCGTCTGCTTGAATGATGCATACATGTAAAATGTGACATCCAACATGTGTTAGGGGGAAACAGATGGAGTCAAATATAGCTGCTATGGAAATGGCAAGTTCTGAAAGTTTAACCGAAGCCAAAGGCAACGCCAATTTCAAACCCGCTACCGGCATCAAAGACGATGCCGATCTCAAACCCACCGCAAACACCTCGCATAGGTCAACAAGCCAAGACGGAAGGGAGTGACCGATGTCAGAGACTATAGTGACAGATGCAGAAAAAGCTGGCATGCTGTCTGCGGCGATCCAAGCTCCACTTGCCGGTTACACCAGCCTTTCAATGGAGCCCATAGCCGCAAACATTGTAGTGTCTGGCAGCTCCAGTCATGATGGTTTGTCCTCTGGAATCAAGCGAGCCTTAAGCGTCTGGAGCCAGCTAATTTCAGCCGATGCCGCCGACATAGAGACGGTGCATGCTGAGCTGGACAGCTTGGATTCAAGTCTTGCAGATGCCATCATGGGTCAGGTAGGTCAGTAATCATGAGGATCAACACAGCGGCCGGAGCCACTCATTTGATGCAGGAAAACGCAAATCTGCAAGATAATATGAGCCTTGCCGAAAGCCAGATACTGACCATGCAGGACATCGACATGGGGCAGTTATCCGGTGAGGCCTACAAAGCCATCAGAGAAAACCTGGTCAGGCGTACCCAGATTCTCAAGGTGCATATTTTGGTCTATGAGGCTATCTGGCGGGCGAACAATAACAACATCTCAAAGTTGCGGGCCCTGCCCCACTCAACTCCAGGAATCCTTGATCGGGAGTACTGCCAGGAAAAGATAGATGCGGCACACTGGGAGATCAAAAACTGCAGGGCTGATATCAGTACAATCGAGGGCAATTACTATAGCTGCCACAAAACATATCCAACTACCTCAGTCAATGCAATCAAGTATGACATTAGTGCCTACGAAAGAACTATCAAAGACTGGCAGGCAAAGATCAATGCCGCAGAGGCCTATGACTCACAGTCCGCAGGCCTTTACACCGAGGCCCAGGACTTGGTGAGTGGAATACTTGCCCAGTGCACAGACTCGGTCCAGGGCCGCTTGAACAGAGGCTTTTATCTAGCTCCCGCGCTAGGCTGGACATCTGGTCTGGATGATATGTACAAAGACGTATATATTCGCCATAAAATCGATATGGCCAGAACCTACATGACAGACGAGGAGTTGGCCGCCTATATACTGGCACTCGGAAGAGACGGAGTTATCAGTGCAGAAGACATCTATGGCCAATGCGAGTTCAACGAGGTACTTTACAGTGGCCTTGCCAAGCTTCCACAAAGCTGCATCGCCGATGCCGAGGCTGCCGCAGTCGGAGAAGCCTATGAATCCATGAGCCTATGGGGCGACACCAAGTCGATGGAGCGATTGTTTGAGCTATCCTACGTCATAATTCCCGAACTGAAAGATTACAGCAAAAATATTTACGAGAACATAAGGGTTCCGGGCGAGCCGCTTCTACCGATTGAAAGTACAAGCTGGATTTCAACATTGGGCGGGTTTCTTGTACCCTGCCAGGCCACCCCACTTTTGGGGAGGGCTTATAAAACCGTTGCGGACGACCTCAAAAAACTTGACGTGGGGGCTCTTGGCTACAAGTATCTGCTGGCAGGTGCCGACCTCTTAAAGCAGGTATCAGAAGATGGCCGACAGATATACGGTTATATGGAAGTGAACAGTGATCAGGAAAACATATACCATGGTGTGGATTTTGCCTTAAATATCGATTTTGCGCAGGTTGCCGTTGCTGAGACAGATGAAAACGGGAAGCCCACCACAGAGATGATCGACATAAATGCTGCCGTGAGCACATTAGCAACCGTTCCTCCGGTTGACCCATTGCTAATCCAGGATCTTCTATCCGATGGAAGCCCTGCATATGCCACCGCCTTTGTCGGCATTACGGGTGACTACAGTTCTATAGGTATTCTGATCGACAAAGCGCTAGCAAACAGCATTCCTGAAGGTGAGGGCTATACCTGGACTGACGCATTTGTTACAGGCGCGACTTTGGGAGTTGGTGTATTCAGCGCTGGGACGAGTATTGCCCTCACTGTTTTGGAGGAATGGGTCAGTGCCGCGGCGACAAACGAGGCGGCAGATGCCCTGAACAAATCCCGAGAGGCCAACCAGAAAAGTGATTTTTGCATACTTTCTAATGGTGCAAATAATTTTCCCTCTGTTATGGCTTCCACATCGTACGGCTTTAACTATACGGTTGATGCTGACAGCATGGGCAATGCCGACCCGCGTAACTATCTGAGTCCCCAGGTAAACGTCTTCAGAACTAATGATGTCGAAAAGCAGATGAATGAGTTTCTACACTACTACAATTCCGACCCAAACAACCAGAAGGCACCCCTGACTTTGGAGGAGTTCGACCGACAGATGACCACACAGCCCGCACAGTCACTTCTGATCAACGGCTCCAATGATGCCAACAGCTTCCTGAACTGGTGCGACAAACAGGATGCGGATTTGGTGTATAAGGAAGATGTGGCTATCGGAGGCAAGGTTGTTCATTCTGCTGGGGAAAAAGTGTCTACAGGTGGATTAACGAACTCTGACTACATCAAGCATAAAGATGACTATTCCAATTACCAGTTCAATCCGAATCCGAGGACACCATGAGCGGATCACGCAAGATATTAGCCAATATCATTGCAGCTCTCGTAATTGCTGTCTTGATTGCTGTTGTGCTCATCCCTTGGGACAAGGTACTGAATCCTGCTGCCGAACCTAAGTCGCTCACCAAAGAGCAGATACTTGGAAGACAACAGTGGGAGATCAGCTACGCCTTCGGTGACAACAGTGATTTTTACGGCTCAATCAGCTTTACCGACGGAGTGGATGAGGATGGCGATCCCTATTGCATTGGTGTGTTGGATGAAAAGACCGATGCTTTGGTGGTTAAGCTGGTCGATGCCTACAACGCTGATCCTAAAACTATAAAACCTCTTGCTATAGAGGAAGCAAGGTACTCCCTGACAGACGGTATAGTAAAGGCCTGCTCTTATGAGATGAGAAACGGTTCTTTTATGGCTTTTTTGGGCTGGTGCAAACAGCCGGTGAACTTGGTTTACAAGGAGCAAGAAACCTATGGTGACGGAACAGTACATTATGCTGGAGAAAAGGCAGCTACAGGTGGCTTAACGAACTATGATTACATCAAGCATAAAGATGACTATTCCAATTACCAGTTCAATCCGAATCCGAGGACTCCATGAGCAGATCACGCAGGATAGCATGTAACCTAATAGCAGTTCTTGTTATCGCAGCTCTGATTGCTGCTGTGCTCATCCCTTGGGACAAGGTACTGAATCCTGTCCCTAAACCTGAGCCTCCCACCAAAGAGCAGACACTTAGGGGCCAACAGCAGGACATCCAGGACGCCTTCGGTGACAATCAACAGTTCTATAGCTCAATCAGTTTTACCGACAGTGTGGATGAAGATGGTAATCCCTATTGCGTCGGTGTGTTGGATGAAAAGACCGATGCCTTGGTTGCCGAACTGGTCAATGCTTACAATGCCGATCCGGAAACTATAAAACCCATTACTGAGGAGGAGGCAAGATACTCCCTGACCGACGGAATAGTTCAAGCTTGTTCAAATGAGATGAAAAACAGTCCTTTCAGGGAGTTTTTGGGTTGGTGCAGTGAGTCGGCCAATTTGGTGTACAAAGAGACTTATTATGATGAAAACGGAAATCCATTTTGTGTTTCCGGTGAGAAGGTGATAGGCAGCACCATTACAAACTATAAATTTGTAATGGGAAGTAGTGACGTGTTCTACAACTATACATTTTCCTGGCTGGCACCGAATCCAGGTAACCCATGAGCAGGTTATGCGGATTAGCGCAGCAGTTAGTTTTATTGCATAAGTTATCCGAAAGGGCACTGACATGTACAGTCCGGACAAAATAACTAAGCAGGAAGAAGAATGCATCCACAGGTATCTGGAAAAGAAGCACGTCATGGAGATCAAGCAAGATAAACTCAAGCAGGAACGTGCAATGCTCCAAGAGGAAGTCGAGATGCTGGGCGTGCGCAGAAACCGCATGTTTAATCTGTTTCAGGGAACCATTGAAGAGACCGGATCGGCCTGCTCGCCACTGATCATGACACTACTTGACGAGGCAATGATCAGGCATCGGGAAAACGACTCCCGCATCCTGCAGTCACTTGAGGAATTGAAATTGGAAGAGCGCCGCTTGGATCGCGAGCAGGATGCTGCCCACCACGCCCACCAGGCAGAACTGCACAAGTTAAAGCGCAGTGCGGGTAACAACGCAGACGCATATGCAGAATAAGCAAGGTTGCGTGCGAGGATAATCCAAAAGTCCCTTATAGCGATCGGCTTTTTTTGAGAATAGATTTATGTTCATGATCTTATAACGTGCTCAGATACTTTTAAAAGTCATATGCAATATATACTTGTCTTTTTCCAATACATATGCCGTATCGTGTAAATTTAAGAGGGAAGCAAGCAGATGCTAATACGATGGTTGTTCAGGAAAATATTCAAGAGGAATGCGTCGACGCCGGTGGTGTCATATTTACCGCCTGTTATGGGGATTCTTATTTGTTACATGAATCTGTCTCAGCATAGGTATGGAGACGCAGTCGTAAATATCGTGTCACTTTCTGTGTTATCAATCATTATCCTTGTGGCAATTACGGTAAATTTACGCCATTTCGTACTGATTCTGCAAAAACCCTACCACAGCGCTAATCTGCATATCGCACTCGGAAGTGTTTTTGCGACGGTTATTCTATTCGCCGCGATTTACAGCGTTATATATTTGTATGTACCAGACTCTTTCGTGGGACTCAGTGGGAATACTCCTTTGGATGAGTGTGTCAATGTCGTGTATTTCAGCGCGACGACATTTACAACGGTAGGGTTTGGGGATATTCATCCTGTTGCAACAATTGCAAGGTTGTTTACAATCATCGAAATGATGGCATTCTTCGTTTTCTTTGTTGTCTTGCTGGGAAACCATAGAGTGTTCATAAAGCCGAAAAATACCGAGCCCCAGCAAAACGAGAATGAGTTGAAGGGAGAGCAAAATACCGAGCTCCAGCAAAATGAGAATTAATTGAAAGAGGAACAGACGCCACGGGGTTGCTCCTTGACTCCATCACGCTCACCGGACAGATCGACCAGGAGTGGTACTACGCCATAGAGCCGGTATCGGCATTTGCGACACTGACAGAGATTGACACCCTAAAGGCAGGCTCCGATGCTGACGGCATCAAACTCATCGACACCATCACGGCACCCATTGTCACCAGCATGTCGGTATATGCCGGAGGCTCAACCCCGGCAACCGATGTGACACTCAGCCCGGGGGATGTCCTCCAGCTCACGACACTGGTCTACGGTGAGAACTTCCCAAGCCAAGATGTCACCTATACACTCACGGCTCCCAAGGGCTCTGCCACAGGCACTGTGGTTGCACAGGATGCAGGGACTGTCATTGATCCTGCAACAGGAAAGCTGACAGTTGGAAAAGATGAGCTGAACACTGGAATTTACATGACTCTTGCACTGGCGCAGTTCGCCGTTTTTTCACTCGCATTACCCCAATACACAGTAAAATAAGGCCTTCAGGTAAACAGCGGGAAGGGCCCCTTTATCTCAGCAGATAAAACCCTTCCCGCTCAACCCTTGGCAGCAGGCTTGAAAGCCATACTGCTGGAGGAATCATGTTACGGGTGTTCATGGCCATTTGCAAGGATATGGATCAAGGCGACCTGGATGTTATGGCCCTTGTGCCACCAAGCTATGATCTCTCAAAGACCATCTGTCCTACCTGTAAGGCCAGGGCCTCGCTGGATGTCCACTCCAGCTACCATCGCTACTTCACCCACATCAAAGCCGGCCATGTCGTCTCTGAGCGCATCCGGATCATACGGTTGCGCTGCACATCCCGCATGAGGACCCATGCGCTGCTTCCAGAGACGGCAGTTGCCCAGTTGGTTTTGAATAGGAACATATGTTCGACAAATCCTAGAATATGTGTTAGTATGTAAAGTTATTAAATAACCT
>JAIRUT010000121.1 GCA_031254255.1 Coriobacteriales bacterium | reverse complement strand
AAGCTGACGGCTTTGCTGGAGATGTGTCGCTCATTGAATCCCATTGTTCTGCCTCACCTTTCTTGCCCAAACTTTCTTTCATCAATCACAAACTGCGCAGCAACATGGCAACATAACATATGAGATGCAGGCTGCAGCTGGTATCCCACTTCCGTCATCCTGAGCAAAATGAAGGAACCCTCCGTTACTGCAAAGGAAAAATTCTTCGCTGCGATCAGAATAACAAGGTGCCCACCCGCCGCCCCACATGTTGAGGGCGGCGGGCTTGCAATCAACTGCTGGAAAGCATGCCTGTCGGCTGCGTAATTTTGAGTATGTTGGCCAACAAGCACGTTTCTCGTCTCAATTCGTCTGCATTAATCGGTAGTCGCGCCAAATACGGTCTACCAATTACTTCCATTCCGCCGGAACGTCTGCCCAGTTGCTGGCTTCGGTGCAGCCTATGAACATGCGCACGGCAGTACCTGTCAGGTAAAACTGCGGGTAAGTGCCTTGCGGGTACTTCCCCGTATCCCACCAATCAGGCAGAGCGGTTTTGATTCCTGTGCAATCGCCAAATGCATAGTTGAAGTCAGTAGCCGCTTTGTTATTGCTAAACAGGTCGGAAGGAATCGCGGTCAAGCTTGTGCAGCCGTTGAATACGGAACGGAAATCAGTCGCCTTAGTGTTGTTGGTAAACAATCCAATAGGAATTTCCTCAATACTGGTGCAACTTTGGAACACCGCCCAGAAGTTAGTCACCTCGGTATTGTTGTCAAACAGACCAGAAGGAATCTCTTCTATGCCCATGCAACCTGCGAAAGTGCCCTCGAAAACTGTCACTTTAGTGTTGCTGGCAAACAGATCGTCGGGGATCATGGTCAGGGCAGAGCATAAGTCAAATGCATGGCGGAAGCTTTGGGCATTCGGATTATTGATAAAAAGATCAGATGGAATTTCGGCCAGATTCATGCAATGTCTGAAATAATTGTTGAAACTCAGCGAGGCCTGCTGTAGCAGTGGGGTGTTGATTGCCGTTAGACGCAGCTCGCCACTATTGTAGGCACCGTTAATATCGTTCGCGTTGAAGGCTATCCCACCCAACGTTCGGCCACTCACCGTAATGGTGTAGTTGTCAGTTGTGACATAGTCGTGGGTATCGGCATTCACAGTGGGGACAGTGCCATCGCCCCAGTCCACGATATAGTTGTTATCACCGTTCTTAATGAGAAGGTTCACGGTATCCGCATCACCGAATACAGCATCAGAGACTGCTATACGCGTGTCATACACAAATTCCATGGAAAGTACATTGACATCGACCGTAATGGTCTGTGCCATCGTGGGATCCACCACTGAGGTCACTGTAACCGTAAATCCTGTGTTCAGCTCATTTCTGCCCACTGTGAGCTTCCCTGATGTCGCATCAATCTTGGTTTCTGGGTCCTGTGCGACCGGGGCGCCGGTCGGAGAGCCGACAGGTTCTGAAAGCTCATACCTGACCTCTTGGCTTGGAAAGTTATCACCATAGACAAGCGTGGAGAAGTTGACTTCGCCACCCGGATCTACAGCCACACTCGTTCCCGGATAGACCGTAAGACTCGTGACCGTAGGCTTAGTGAGCTCATCAAGAAGTTTCTGTCCACCAGCATCAGAGCTTTCCCTCAGTTTTCCGATATCACTCAGTGTCGCAAATGATGCAACAGGTTCTAATGCGTAGTACCACTCTTGGTCAAGCTGCCCGGCAAGTGCAATGTTGTCAAGGAGAAGCCCTGTTGCAGCATCAGGTTGTATGGCCTCGGCCCAATAGGCCCAGCCGTCATCTCCCATCACCCAGTAGGGACCAGGCTTTGATCCGGCAGACGTCCATTCAGTCATGGTCAACACCGTGCCTGAAAGCGTCTCTTTTGCTGTGTGGGTTTCAACTACTGGCGGATCTATTTGGTTGTAGGTTGCGTAATCTTCCGCCTCATCGCCCATAGCCAGCTGGTTGTGGCTACCATCTAAATTTATGGTGCCTCCAGATGACGGTTTAGTAAGCGTTGTCGTCGGTATCCCCCCGGCTGTGGGGTCACTTACCTTGTTTGAGTAGGTATCTGGCGTAACACCTGCAGTCGTGTCAAGTCCGGTAATGTCACTTTCAAGAGATTCGGGATCCTTGTTGAAGGTCGGCATGTAGACCTTCTGACCACCCGTCACCCATTGCCAATACAGGTGAAATGCCCCCCCCCCTGCCGTGCCGCAGTCGTCAACACCAGCGACAGGGGCGTGCACCGTCCATGTGGATGTATCGCCTATCTTGGCACCGGTCTTTATGGAAGTCGCATTGTTATCGCTATCAATACCCCAGACTCCCTTACTGATACCATCGTCTTGAATCTCATTGGGATCATAGGCGCCCTTTTTTCCCGCCCCATCACCTATCTCCATGTACTCCAATATCTTCACCTTGGCATATATGGAGTTGGTACCATAGTTTTCTACGTAGATGTCGAGATTCTTCCCGTTAAAATCATCATGCAAACGTCCTCCGGGAGCCATATCGTTTTCTACGGCTTCATTCAGCGCCATCTGGCTTATTGCGCTCCATGCGAAGGTGCCGGCCAGAAGTGCCGACATGCATATTGCGATTGCCAGAGTGATCGCAAGGGCTCGTCGCCTTATGGGCCGTCTCTTCTTAACTGTCGATTCTTCATTCATCTTTTCTTTGCCCCCTTGTCTTGGGTCTCATCCTGCGGGGGTTTGTATCCCGCGCAGGGTCTGTTGGTTGGGCACGGGCCTTTCTTCCTGTGCCGCCTGCAGGGTTATTTTGCCTGCAGGGTCGCTTGCTCCGCTTGCCTACTTGGGTATTGAATAAAGGTACGCGAGCGCCATCATGCCTATGGGTATGGTTTGGTTGTCTATAGATGAATCACTTCGATGAACGGAAATACCGCAGATGATGCAGGCCGTCTCGGCCATCGTGCCCCCTTGTTCAATTCGCCCCTTGTCTGGAATTCCAATCCGTTATAGCGCCAGGTAAAGCGCAACAGCCACTCCTAATCCCCAAGAGCGGCAAAACGGACAAATCGTATCCAGATATACGTATAAGATAGGGAGCTATACGCCCCGTGTCAAGTATTTATGGCAATTTTCCTGTGAATTATACTTCACATATTTTTATGCATGCATGGTGGTGGTGGTGTGTATCAATCCAGCTCAATCTCTTCTGCTGGAGTGATTATCAGCTTGTTTGGAGCGTCCCACTTTTCGGCTTTGCGCTTGTTGAACAGCATGCCTGGTTGAAGATGACAGATGATGTTGTGTTTGGCGCCGACCAGGCGAGCACATTCCGCCGCCTCTTTGATTTTCATGTTGGCAAAACCGTCTCCGGGAAAGATTGCATAATCGAGGCTCAGGGTTGAAAAGCCCTTCATCTGCTCAGTCATTGAAGTGTCGCCACTGAAATAGATTTTCACTCCAGCCATTGTGATGATGTAGCCAACGCACTTTTTTGGATCATGATGCGAATTGCAGGCCTCAACAGCTTGAATCAGAATTCCACCAATGTCGAAGCTGTTATGCCTGTCACCAGCCAACGCCTCAAAGTTGGTAATCAGCTGGCAGTCAGGCTTGCGCGTGCAGAGCTTGACCTTGTTATGGTCACTATGCTGATGCGTAACAAGTATCAGATCGGCCGGAACCTCATAACCCTTGCCAGCAAAAGGATCAACGTAGACAACACGACCATCATCAGCAGTCAAACGAAAACTAGCGTGTCCTTGATAAAGTAAACGAGGCATCGAAGGCCCTCCTTTTGAATTTGCATAGTTTATCCAATCAAGATAGGTTTCCCGTGAGACACAAGCCTCAGGAAGTCAAACGGTTGCACTTCTCATTATAGCTTCCGCTTTGATTGTCACGGCAAAAATAACACGCTGCAATTTTTGATCAAAGCGAAAAATTGAGTATAAGAGCGAATTTGGTTTTACGTGCGTGGATCTTCCATAAACAGATCTGGCAATCCCACTAGATGGATGCGGTTATTTTCCCTCACCATGCGTTTTGAAGCTGCATCAAAGGGTGCCTTTGAAAACAGATAGAACCAAATGTCTTTGAAATCCGGGAACAGGGTGGTTTTGCTGCAAAGTTTATTGAGCGTCGTAGCTGCTTGAATTGATTCCTGCCATTTACACTCTCCCAAAAGTAGCTTTCCATCACTTTGGTCAATGGCCATTGCGTCAACATCGGCCTGTTGTTTGGTCTTTGAGTCCGTGCCCCACCAAGAGCCTATTGCGGTTGCCGTAAAGGGCAGCTTGCTTTGCTGGTTCTTGCGCCTGATCCATTGTATGCACACATCTTCAAAGCAGCGCCCTGTATGTTCGGAAAGATATGGAAATATCTTCTTCCTGGCCAGCAGCTCTCCTGAACCCAACTCGATTTCTGGATGGATGGGAAACAGGTAGCGATACCAGAAGCTGAATAGCTGGTCGGATATTCGATAAACGCCTTTGCGGGTCTTGGCCTGATCAGACAGAAGTGGCACAATCTTCTTGACAATACAAAGCCTTGAGAGAATCCCCAGATACTTCATCACCTTGGTACGCTCCTCGCCTATCTGATCGGCGATGAGTTGCGGGGTATTTGCCCCATTTGCCAGTGCCATCAGTATCGTGTTGTAGATCGCAGGCTCCCTGAGTTGTTGCCTGAGCATCATCAGGGGTTCCTCCGAAAAAACGCTGGTCCTATTGAAGAAAAGTGAGATGAGATTGTCCTCAAAACTGATTGCTGTATCCACAAAACTAAGATAATAGGGCACACCGCCCAAACAGGAGTAATAGCGAATGCAGTCCTCCCTTGAAGTTTCTCCAAGCATTTTGGATGCATCAAGATAGTCAAAAGGAAGCAGGTGCATCTGTGCGGTGCGTCTACCGTACAAGGGGCTCCTGTGACCGAGGACTTCATCTTCCATGAAGCCCACGTTACTTCCACTCAGCACCATATAGACTTGGCTTTTGCTGATCTTGTGGTCGATGGCGTTTTGTAGGATCGAGGGAAGCGAGCTGTTTGCCTGCGCTGCAAAGGGAAACTCGTCAAAAACCAGCACCAGCTGCTGTTCTGCTGCCAGATCGAGCAAAAAGTCGAATGCGTCTGTCCAGTCAGAAAAGCTGCCCGTACTGGCAGGCAGTCTGGCATACTCATAAAGTGCCCTTGAAAACAACCTGAGATTCTCTTGATCATTGCTTTCCATGGCGGTAAAGAAGATGGCTGGTTTTTTTGCAGCAAATTCAGCAAGCAGCGTGGTCTTGCCAACCCTCCTACGACCATAGACGACGACCATCTGAAAACCACCCTTTTCATAAAGAGTGCCGAGTTCCCGCAGTTCTTCTTCGCGACCAACAAGCATGTCTGCTCCTTTGTATACTTATAAGTAGACTACTCGTGAGTATACAATAATGCTTTCAGGTGTCAAGAGACAGAGGTTGCCAGAAATGTTGCCGCTTAGCTGCTGTTGGTTGCTGTTTGCAAAGCACGCTTGACATTAGATGCAAAGCTTGCTATGCTTTTTTTGCAAAGTTTACTTTGCAGCACTTGCAGCTTCCATATAGAGAGATGGTGGTCATGGCTATACCCTTTTGCGAATTGGGAAAACTCCGGAATATCGATACCGATCAACTTGCTGAAGAAGACAGAGCGGTTGTCAATAGGCTCAAACGTTTTTGGTGGCTGTGGACTGTCGGATTGCTCAGCAATTGCATCGGCTTTGTCCTGCGGATATTTGCCGGCAATGTCGCAGCAATCGAATTCGCTGTCGGATTCTTCCTGAGCTTGGGTACCTTGATCCTGCTGGTTTTGGCCTTTCTGTATCCCCGCTATCTCAAAAAACTGCAAAGGCATGGTGTGCTTTAAGTGAAGACCCGAATTCAGGAGCTGCGGAAAGCCAAAAAGCTCTCACAAGAAGAACTGGCGGCAGCGGTCGGAGTGACACGCCAAACCATAACATCGCTGGAAACTGGGAAGTATACAGCTTCACTGGTTCTAGCAGCTCGGATTGCCCGCTACTTTGGCATGAGCATCGAAGAGGTATTCCTGATCGACGATGACTTCAGCTTGACAGACAGCTTGGGTAAGAACAACAAAAAAAGCAAGTAGAGCAGGCTCAACTTGGCATATTGATTTGGATAAAAGGAGAGAGAATGAACATATCAGAACTAACAACAACCACGGTGAATAAGAGCTATAGGGATATTCCAAAAAGGCGTCTTTTCTACTATTGCTTCATTGTCTTGTTCGGCATCATTGCTTTGGCTTTATATTTCATTGCTTCCAACCCACAGATTGTAGCCAGCTTGAATGACGCTGGCATCCCCATCAGGCTGCTCAAAGGCTTTATGCAAGGATACTATCTGGGCTTTGGCGGCGGTTTCACGGCAAGCGGAATTATTATTATCATCTGGGTGCTCGTTCAGCTGTTCGGCAAGAAGCGACAGGCTGAACGGGCAATCCGTGAGTTTGATGAGCGCAATCGGATGATCCGCTCAAGATCCATTGTTCTGACAACATCTATCATGATCAGCCTGTCTGCGATCGCGATAATCATCGCCGGAGTCTTCAATATGACAGTGATGTTCACCCTGATAACTGGGATTATAGTCTTTCTGGTGGTATACGTGATCTGCCATTTGGCACTGCGAGCACGGTCTTGATGAGATCTTAACGAGTGATTATGCGAGTTCGACATC
>JAIRUT010000089.1 GCA_031254255.1 Coriobacteriales bacterium | reverse complement strand
GATGCATTCGATCTCCATTTTGTTCAATTCGATTGAATCGAGAATTTGCTTCTGTTCAATTTAGTTCAATTCAACTCAGTTCAGACCAATTATCAGATCTGCAATCTCTGCTCGCGCCTGAACATCCTTGGCTCCCAGTTTGGATGCCGCCAGCCCCATCGCTACCAGCCTGTTTTCGTCTCTTAGCAAGGTTACCAAAGTTTGCATAAAAATTGGCTCGTCAAGCTGACTATCTTTGATCATCATGGCCGCATCGGAGTCTGTCAGGCGTTTGGCATTGGCAGTCTGCTCATCAGCTGCCGCATAAGGATAAGGCACAAGCAGCGCCGCTTTGCCCAGAGCACTGAGCTCAGCCAAACTGGTAGCACCGGCACGGGAAAGAACCAGATCAGCAACCGCATAAGCCTCACCCATGCGGTCACAGTAGGCCAAAAGGTGCCAATTCGGCAGATGCATACCATCCAGTCTTTCCGCGACTTGCTCATAGTCACCTTTACCAGCAATATGGAGAACTTGCAGCTCAGGAAGCTGCTCGAGCAGGTTTTTGGCGTTGTCCAGAAGTGCTTCGTTAATATGCCGGGCACCAAGGCTGCCCCCGAATACCAACAAAGTCACTGCATCCGGATGCAATTCAAAGCTAACCCTGGCAGACTGTCTGTCCGCGCAAAAGAGCTCAGAGCGCAGGGGATTGCCAGTTGTGATGATCTTTTGCTGGGAGATCTCAGGAAAGCCCGAGCGGGCAGAATCGTGAGCTAAAGTGATGATTGAGGCATAACGAGCTAATTGGCGATTGGCCAAACCCGGAGTAGCGTTTTGCTCTTGTATAAGAAGTGGGATCTTCAGCTCTGCGGCTGCCAAACTGACCGGCAACGAAGCGAAGCCTCCGAAGGCAGCAACTGCATCCGGCTTTTCTTCCAGCAGCCACTGACGGGCAGCTTTGCGACTCCTGGCAATCAGAAGGGTGGATGTGATGAGCGTCCAGGGCTGCCGACGATTAAAACCCCGAGCCGCAAATGCCTTGAATCTCAACCCCGCTTGTCCGGTCAGGCGCTCCTCCATGCTCTTTGGACAACCGGCATAGGCGACCTCGATTCCACGGGCCTTGAGCTCCCCGGCCACCGCCAATGCTGGGCTGACATGCCCGGCCGTTCCACCAGCTGTGAGGACAACCTTCACTTGCCGACAGCCTTCGAAATGGTTGCGGCGATACTTTGCGTAGCACTTGCTGTGGCTGTCGCAGTAGTGGCGGTTTGCAGGGTGGCAGCGGCCGGAGACAGTGATCTGTCAACAGCTTGAATGCCAGCCTTAGCTCCACCCGCTACGACATTCCCCGCATCCCCAACAACTCCTGAGGCAACAGCAGCCTCGGCTACCCATTGCTTGAAAACGCGTCCGCGCTCCTCAAAACTGGAGAACTCATCGAATGATGCACAAGCTGGTGAAAGCAAAATCACATCTCCGACAGCGGCTAATTCCTGCGCCCTTATAAAAGCCGCCCGCATTCCACCGCTGGCAAAGTATTCAACATCGGCCTGATGGCCGCCTTCACAGGTTGCCTGACCAGGATACTCAGAGTTGCCAGAATCAGATATCAAAAGATGCCCAGAAGCCTGTTTTGCCAGTGACCCCGGACATTCACATTCCGGCTTGACGAAGGCCTCGAAAAACCTTGAACCGGCCTTTCCATAGCAAAGCACAGCCTTGCATAAGAGACGGGCCCGGGCAGTCAGATCGCTGAGATCTGTTCCCTTATCTTCACCTCCGACCAAAAGGATCAAGGGTTTATCTGCAAATGCAGAGAGTGCCATTATGGTGGCCTCCGGATTGGTGGCCTTGGAGTCGTTGTAGTATTCGATCGCATCGACGACCGCTACTGGCTCAATACGGTGCTCGATCGCCTCGAAGCTCCTCAGGCCCCGACGGATGGAGTCTACATCTGCACCGAGGTAGGCAGCCACAGCCGAAGCGGCTAGAGAATTCAAAACATTGTGAAAACCCTTGATCTGCAATTCGTTTATATCCAGCAACTCAGTGTCTATGAATTGCTGGCTCGCAGCCCGAAGGCGCAGATGCAACTTGGTATCTTTTAAAACTTCATGATCAGCTGCGGACACTGCATCCGAGCCAAAATCCTGGATCGCAGGAACCACAGTCTGCTGAGACCTGCGTTCGTCCACCCAAGCCGCCTCCTCGCCAGATGCAGGCGCCGTACCCAGATGAAGTATCCGATGGCCAGCACTTTCAGCTTGCCTGATCAATCCGGCAGTCAAAGGTGAAATATCCTCTATGACCACCAGTTGGTCTGACTTCATCTCTGCGTAGACAAGTGTTTTGACCCGCGCATACTCCTCAAAGCTGCCATGCCAGGAGAGATGGTCGGGGGTGATATTCAAGAGTATCGCCGCCTCGGGGCAAAGATGCGGCGAACTGGACAGTTGGAAAGAGGATAGCTCGGCCACCAAGTACTCGTCAGCATCACGCTCCTGGATAGCATCGATCAGGGTCGGGCCGATGTTTCCGGCCACCCGCGCCTTGATTCCAGCTACTCTGAGGAGATGGGCAAGCAGGGTTGTTGTTGTTGTCTTGCCATTCGTACCTGTAACGGCCAGCCAATGCGCAGGCGAGAAGCGGAAGGCCAGCTCTGGCTCGCTGATTAGCTCCCCAGTATGTTCTTCAGCGCTGATATACAGTGGGGAGCTGGGCTTGATACCAGGGCTGATAACCCCAATCTCGAAGTCCTCGTCCAAAGCATCCACGTTCTGACAGATACGCAAATCAGGAATCCGCTCCTCAAGGGAATCGGAATCTGATGTCTTGTGCGAAAACAAAAGCTCTGAGTTCCCAAAAGCCCCGGTTGCAAGGCTTTTCGCATGGCTGCTGTCTTCAAATACCTGCAAGTGACCTTCGTCAGCAAAGAACTCCTCAAACAGATTGCGGATGGCTTGGCTGTTACGCTCGGAGTACTCTCCAATATAGGCAGTGACCAAAGCTGCCTTGGAATAGCGCAAAAGGAAGCGCAGCACAGCAAAACCCGTTACACCGAGTCCGATGACACAAATTCGGGCGTTGAGAATGCGCTCAGTCTCTGGATTATGTCTAAAGCCTGATGGCAGAAATTTCATTATTCAAGTCTACCCTATTTTGCCTTGGACGCACACCTGGGCATCCCTTATTGCGTTTTTTGCAGGTGCCCTTCAACGATCTGTACGTCGGAGCGGACCTCGATATATTCACTGCCCCGCTTCTGCCTTGTCTCGCGGCCTTTGCCGGTGATGAGGATGATACTGTCCACTGGCGCAGAATCAATGGCCGCGCAAATCGCCTCCTCGCGTTCGAGGATAATCCGGGGCGCCTTACCAGCTTCCCGAACATACTCGGCAATCTCGGCGCAGATCTGCTCCAAGGGCTCCGCACCAGGATCTTCCTCGGTGAGAATGATGTCGTCAGCCTCGCGACCGGCGATAAGGCCAAGATCCCGCCTGCGATCGTAGGCCTTATATCCAGGACAACCAAAAACTATTGAGTAATGGTGGGCTGGATATTCATTCTTGAAGGCGGCGAACAGGGCTTCAAAGCTCATCAGGTTGTGTGCGTAGTCGACGATTATGAGCTTCCCATCTGCGCTGGAAAAACACTCCATGCGTCCGGGAACTGTAGCTTCGGCCAGTCCAGCCTGCATAGCTGCAAGCGGCACCGCCAAAGACCAAGCGGCGCTCAAAGCCGCCAGGGCGTTAATAATATTGAAGCTCCCGAGCAGGCTGAGCTTGAAGTCAGCATCTGGGTAACCGGGGCGGCCGGTCGGAAAGTGGACCTTGAAATGACTGCCATTTGCCTCCGTCCGAAAATCATAGGCATAGACATCTGCCGCCTGGTCCAAACCAAAGGTGATAACTTCCGATGAAGCCTTGGCAGCCTCCAAGACACGATCCAGCTCTGATGTCCCCAGGTAAACACAAGACACTTTGGCCTGTTCGAAGATCTTCAG
>JAIRUT010000114.1 GCA_031254255.1 Coriobacteriales bacterium | reverse complement strand
CCACCATCTCTTCACTGAGACGTATCATCACCGCCCGGCATATCGCAGCCTCTCTAAGCTGTCCGAGTATTTTCCCCATGCTCAGATACTGGCCTGCACAGCTACGGCCCCGGATCAGGCCGGCGAGCACATCTCCGCAGAACTCGGCCTTGATTCCCTCGTCATTGACGAGACCAGACGGCCAAATCTGAGGCTTGTCGACCGCCGGGGCGAGACCGGTAAGGCTGCCGCCCTGATGCCATTGGTAGCCGCCTTGGAGACCTGCTTGATCTATGTCAATTCGCGCGAGGCGGCGCGTTTGCTTTGCCGCCAGCTGCGCAAGGCCTGCCCCGATGATGCCGAGAGTATCGGCTTTTACCACGCTGGGCTGGAGGATCAAGAGCGCATGCGGATCGAGGCTGAGTACCCAAATGGCAGCCTGCGCCTGCTCTTTGCCACCTCGGCCTTTGGCGAGGGCGTGAACCTTCCGAACCTGCGTCACGTGGTCTTCTGGGACACTCCGCTTTCCCCAACTGCCTTTGTCCAGATGGCCGGCCGCGCCGGCCGCGACGGTCAGGAAGCCTGGGTGCACCTGCTCTTCGGTGCCGCAGACATCCAAGCCAGCCGCCGCCTGGTGTCATCTCGCGCTCCAAAGCGCAGCGACCTTGAGTTCCTCTACCGCTACCTGCGGGCTGTCCAACGCTCGCAAGGCTCGATCGCCCTCAGCGACGATGCCCTCGTCGCTGGCATCAAGCTTGCTGATCCGGAAAGCGAGCTTGACATCCGACAACTTCAGGCGGCGCTGATAATTTTTGCGGAATTGGCTCTGATTGCAGTATCATATGAAGATACATCCCGTGTTATCGAGTTGCCCGCAAATTCAGACAAGGTTGATCTGGAGGACTCCAGCTATTACCTTGAAGCGCTGGGAGAACTCGAAGCATTTGACAATTTCGTTGAATGGGCCCTCAGCCAAGAGCCAACACTGCTTGAGGACTTCATCCAGCGGCCACTATTGCCTCTGCGGACCTTGCAGAGGGGAAGGGTATTTGGACAGGAGCAATGACTGACGCCCAAGATAAACTGATGCCTGAGCTGACCGGCGACCTGCTGGAGTCTTGGGAGAATCTGCTCCAGCAGGTCAAGTCGTACATGAATGATGCTGACTGCATAATGGTGGAGAAGGCCTTTCACTTTGCCAGGTTAGTCCATGCCGACCAAGTGCGTAAGTCTGGTGAGCTCTACATCAGTCACCCTGTTCAGGTGGCCATGATCCTTGGCGAGTTGCGCATGGATGCGGACACAGTCGCAGCTGCCCTGCTTCACGATACAGTGGAGGACACGGAGGTCGAGCTTAGCGACCTGATCGAAAACTTCAACCCGGACATAGCCGCGTTGGTCGAGGGGGTCACGAAGATCACCCGCATCGAGGTCGAGTCACTCTCAGAGCAGCAGGTCAACAACCTGCGTAAGATGTTCATCGCAATGAACAAGGATATCCGGGTGATCGTCATCAAACTGGCCGACCGCCTGCATAACATGCGCACTCTGACCGCTCTGCGTGAGGACCGACGCATTTTCAAAGCTCGGGAGACGATGGAGATATACGCCCCATTGGCCCATCGCCTGGGCATCAACTCAATCAAGTGGGAGCTTGAGGACCTGGCCTTCTATTATCTGGAGCCGGCCCGCTTTAATCAGGTCAGTCGGATGGTTGCCGACTCCCGCGAGGCCCGCGAGGCCTACCTCGCTGAGAGCATCAGGCTTCTGACTGTGGAGTTTGAGAAACTCGGCATCAAGGCGCACATCACCGGCCGACCGAAGCATCTCTGGTCGATCTATCAGAAGATGTCCCAGAAGGGCAAGGATTTCTCGGAGATCTATGACCTTATCGCTCTCAGGGTGATCGTCGAGACGATCAACGAGTGCTACACCTGTCTGGGGGCCGCCCACGTCCTCTGGACGCCGCTCACCGGCCGCTTCAAGGACTATATCGCCACACCCAAAGCCAATGGCTACAAGAGCCTGCACACCACAGTCATCGGTTCTGCCGGTCGGCCGCTGGAGATCCAGATCAGGACCACCGAGATGCACCATACGGCGGAATACGGTGTCGCTGCCCACTGGCGCTACAAAGGCCGTTCTGCCAGCAAGGAAGACAAGATATTAGACGAGCAGCTGGCTTGGCTGCGCCAGATGCTGGAAGCGACCGAGGAGACGGAAGACCCGCGGGAATTCATGGACTACCTCAGGCAGGGCTTGGATTACTCGGAGGTCTTTGTCTTCACTCCGAAAGGGGAGGTCATTCCATTGCGGTCTGGCTCGACCCCGATCGACTTTGCCTATGCCATCCATACTCAGGTTGGGCACCATTGCGTGGGTGCTAAGGTCAATGGAAACATCGTGCCCCTGAGCTACGAGCTGAACATCGGGGACCGCGTGGAGATCCTGACTCAGAAGAACTCCGGGCCCTCGCGTGACTGGTTGAATATCGTCAAGACTGCCTCTGCCCGCTCTAAGATCCGCTCCTACCTGTCTAAACAGGGCAGGGGAGATGATATCCAGCGTGGCAAGGATCTCCTTTCTGCGGAGATGCGTCGCCACAATCTTGGGGTCTCCTCCCCGCGTTCCCAGAAGGCTTTGAAGAAGCTGGCTACAGAGATGATTGATGGGAACGCGGATGATCTGCTGGCATTGATTGGATCCAACAAGCAGTCTGCCCGCCAGGTTGCCCATCGCCTGATCCGGGAGCTTTCGGCAGACCAGACTCCGGTTTCCATGGCCTCTCCGGAACTACTGCTGGAATATGGGGCGGGAACCGGCATTCATGGTGATTCTGCCACGGATTCCCCGTTGTTACCGATCAAGCGACCGCAGCAGCACCAACAGCGCAAATCCGGTTCTGGTTCATCCGGAGTGATCGTCAAGGGCTTGGATGGCGTGCTGGTTCGCCTTGCGCATTGCTGCAACCCCGTCCCTGGGGATGAGATAATCGGCTTCATCACACGTGGGCGCGGGGTTTCTGTGCATCGGTCCGACTGTCCGAATGCCTCTGACCTTTGCTCGACGCCCGAGCGGATCATCCCGGTATCTTGGGCGGATCGCGGCGGCAGCAAGAACACTTACAATGTCGAGGTCTTTGTCGAGGGTATCGATCGCCTGCGCCTTTACGATGATGTCACATCGGCTTTGGCCTCCAGCGGCGTAAACATGATGGGTGCCAGCATGCAGGTCCATCCGGACGGGATCGTGGAGATGCGCTACCTCTTTGAGGTCAGCGAGATTGCCCACATCAACCGCATCCTGCGTGATTTACGCAACATCAATAGTGTGATCGATGCCCGCAGAATGTTGCCAAATGAGACGTTGAGCAAGCGCTATTCGAAGTACTGAGAGAGTTTCTGGAGAGAAGTGAAGCTATGCCAACTGTAGTTCAGATAGAGACACTGACGATAGCCGTGAGAAAGTTCCCGCTGTTCACGACGAACTGCTATTTGTTAAGTGATGCCGCTGAGGCCGAGAAAGTCATAATTGTTGACCCTGCTGCTGAGCCCGAAAAGATTATTGTGGCCATAGGCGATCACCAGGTGGAAGCTCTGGTCTTGACCCATTCCCACTGGGATCATTTGGGTGCGCTGTTGGAGCTGCAGCAGCAAACCGGAGCACCGATTTACGCCCATCCCAGTGAGATTGCCGATATCCAGGCTGCCTGCCGAGAAATAGCCATGCATTCTGGTTACGATAGGCAAGATGCCCGCATTGACTTGGCTGTCAACTCCCTCAATGATGGTGACACCCTGAATCTGGGACAAGCTCTATTGGAGATCTTGCACACACCCGGGCACAGTAAGGGCAGTATTTGTCTCTGGGATCGCACAGGCGGGCAGTTGCTTTCCGGGGATACGCTGTTTGCCGGCGCCTGTGGGCGCACTGACCTGCCAAGCGGAGATCCCCAGCAGATGGGTGAGAGTTTACGCCGTCTGGCCCAGTTGCCTCCCGAAACCCGGGTTTATCCGGGTCACGATGAGTCCACGAGTATTGGCAACGAGCTCAAATACGGGGCGCTCAGGCTGGCGAGTCAGGGGATACTTTGAGCGGCGGCAACGGTTTTTTTGTTGCTCCTCCTGAGTTTTATCTCAGATAAACGCGATAGTTTATTGTATTGGTTTTTGTATTTAAACGTTTTCAGGTATAGATTCAGCTATCAACGAAGCGAGTGAATTGTGTACGTAGCACTTGTCCAGAACAATCCAACTACCGGGGCTCTCAAAGATAATGCCGACATGGTCCTCAAAGCCGTCGAAGCTTTGTCAAAACAGCCTTATCCGCCTGACCTTGTGGTCTTTCCGGCCTACGCCCTGACCGGCTTTCCCCTGCATGGCCTCGGTCGTTCGGCTGCTTTTGCTGCCGAGGTCTTGGATACGGCGCAGCGTCTGATCAAAGAGGCCAAGTTGCCCATACTGCTGGGAATGGTCCTGCCGCAGCAGATCCCGGATGTTCCCGGGTTTTTCTGCGAGCCGGAATCCCTCTACTGCAAGGACGGGGATGGTGGCAGTCTCGGGTTCTCGTACGGCACCTTTGGCGAGGATGGAGGTCAGGAGACAGATGCGTCTTACGCTTCGGACATCCGCGGCACAGATATGGTCAAAGTCAAGATGGAGGGGCTGACGGTCTGCATCATTCTCGACGCCTATCCGGACGAGACCAATGACCTGCGTGATTGCGACCTGATCATCATGCAACTGGCCAAAGACTACAATGGGGCCGATTCGCTCTTTACCTCCTCGCAGCAACTGGGTTATCTCAAGGAGGTTGCCCAGATGAATTCGGCTTGGTTGATGGTCTCCAATCTCGTTGGTGCCCAGGATGACATGGTTTTCGACGGCGGTAGCCTCGTGATCAATCCGGAAGGGGAGCTGATCGCCTCGGCGCCGGTATTTGAGGAGTCGGTCATTCTCCAGAACATCCCGTCGCTCAAGTCGAATGGACCGGGCAGGGCCTCGATGGCGGTGGTTGCCGAGGCGGCTGAAGAGGCGGATGCGACGGTTGAGAAGGCCGACGTGGTGTCTGCTGGGGTTGAGACAGCTGAGGCTGAGGCTGAGGCGGCGGGCGAGAATGGGGAGTCTGTATCCTTAACGGCGGGAGTGCACAATGGTCTGGTGACCCCGCTCCTTCCCTATGAGGCTGATTGGAAGGCCCTGACCGTTGCGGTACGCGATTATCTGCATAAAAACGGCTTTACTGACGTTGTGATTGGGATTTCCGGGGGCCTCGACTCGGCGGTCACAGCCGTTCTGGCAGCTGATGTCCTCGGTTCCGAGCATCTGCACGGGGTCATCATGCCATCTGCGCATACCCCGGAGTCATCCACTGCCGACGCCCAGGAATTAGCCGAGGCCCTCGGCATCAAGACGGTGATCTTACCGATCGACGGGCCGCTCAAGGCCTTCAGCGAGCTCTACCAGGAGCAACTGGGCTCGTTGGGATCTGATTTGGCGCAACAAAACATCCAGGCCCGGATCCGCATGATTCACCTCATGCAGCTGGCGAACACCCATGGCTGGCTGCTCCTGAATACGACCAACAAGTCCGAGGCTGCCGTCGGTTATTCGACGCTTTATGGCGACACAGCCGGATCCTATGCGCCGCTCGGAAACATCTACAAGACCGATGTCTACGGTCTGGCGGAGTGGCGAAACACGAAGCAGAAGGTGATCCCAGCAGCGATACTGACAAAGGCTCCCTCTGCCGAGCTCTTCGCCGGGCAACTCGATCAGGACACGTTGCCGCCATATGAGGTTCTTGACCGCATCCTCAAGTTGCATATTGAGGAGAACATGGGGATCGACCAGATCATTGATGCCACCAGTTCTGGGCATCTGCTTGATCCGATCGATCCGGAAATCATCGCTGACGTGTTGCATCGGGTTCGAGTGTCTGAGTTCAAGCGTCGTCAGGAGCCGCTGTCGCCGACGCTTGGCCCTGTCGACATG
>JAIRUT010000144.1 GCA_031254255.1 Coriobacteriales bacterium | reverse complement strand
CGCGGTGAGGGCATCCTCTTCCATCGCTTCAGCCGCTATGCTTCCTATCAGGGCGATCTGCCGCGGCGCAAAAACGGCAGCATGATCGCCATGAGCACCGAGAAGAGCGCAGCCTACGCCCTCGATACCCTGCAAGAGCGGGGAACGCTTTTCGTCGGCCCCGGCGAGGATTGCTATGAGGGAATGATCGTCGGCGAGAACTCTCGAGAAGGTGAGATGGTGGTGAATGTTGCCAAAGCCAAACACCTCACCAACATGCGTGCTTCCTCGGCGGACAAGGGCATCCAGCTGACGCCGCCGGTCACTTTCTCACTCGAAGAGGCCCTTGAGTACATTGAAGACGATGAGCTTGTGGAAATCACTCCAATGACTATTCGGCTGCGCAAACGCATACTTTCGGCGGTTGAACGCAAAAAAGCTGGGCATTAATGACGCCGAAGGCACAAAACGGGCGTCACGCAATGCAGCGCAATACAGTGCTGATACAACCTGATAGTAAGCAGGCGTTAAGTGGGATCACGCCAATCACGCCAATCACGCCAACGGACTGATCGGAAAACCATCAATTTCTGTCAAGTAGACGAACAATATTGGACACTAAGCTCAGAATGCGTTCAAAAATTCAGCAAAAAAGTGGGCATTCTTTTCCGAGAGCTTTCGAAAGTAACAGTTTCGTAGGATAACTGTTACAATTCCCTGACTAACGTAAAGTTTACTGTAGTTGTTTGTTGTTCGCCCGCAATTGTGGCGCAGTTGTGGGATCACAAGGAGGTGTACCTATGTCAACAGAACAGACCAGTGTGGACAGGTTCGACTCGCTGCTCGAGAAACGTGGTATTACACGCCGTCGCTTCTTGGAGTTTTGCGGTGTGGTTGCTGTGACACTGGGTTTGTCCGAGGCACTGATTCCTTCGATCCATGAAGTTATCGCAGAGAGTGTCATCGGCAAGACCGAAGGCAAGCTGACTCCAGTCGTTTGGCTGGAACTCGCTTCCTGCACCGGCTGCACTGAGTCGTTTGCGCAGGTAGATACCCCGGACGTGGCAACCGCCGTGCTCGATTTGCTCTCCCTGAACTACTCGGAGACACTGTCGGCAGGTGCCGGGTTCTCCCTGGAGGAAGCCAAGGAGCAAACTATCGAGGCTGGTGGCTATATATTAGTCATCGAGGGTGCCCAGATGGAAGGTTGGGATGGCAACGCATTGCGCATTGCCAATAACAAGGGAACTGAAATCGTCAAGCATGCTGCTTCCAAGGCAATCGCTGTTGTCAACGTCGGGTCATGCTCCGTTGACGGTGGTTGGCAGGCGGCCGCTCCGAACCCAGGTGGGGCTATAGGCATTCAGAAGTTCCTGAACAAAGTTAAGGATGCCGGGGAGATCGACTACGAGATCCCGCCGATTGTGAATATCCCGTCCTGCCCAGTCAATCCAGAGCATGTTGTGGCTGTACTGGTGGACGAGCTTTTGCTCGGCAAGCATCCTGACCTGAACAAGCAGAATAAGCCGTCCCTGATCTTTGACCAGTATATTCACGATAATTGCCCGCGTCGCGGACATTTCGAGAATGGCGAATTCGTCTACAAGTTCGGATCCGAGGAGGAAAAGAAGGGCTATTGCCTCTATCCTCTGGGATGCAAGGGCCCGCAGACCAAGTCTAACTGCCCGATCGTTCGCTGGAACCGTCGTGTCAGCTGGTGCGTCGAGTCCGGTGCCCCCTGCATCGGTTGCGCAACAGCTGATCCAACCACGAATAAGAACAACTGGGTCAGCGTGAACACCCCGTTCCTGAAGCGTTTCCGGAACATTCATCTTGGTAGCCTGATCTTCCAACCGGTAACCGTTTCCCTGATCGTCGGTGGAGTGGTTGCAGGACTTCTGGTCATCCATGGTATTGGCATGAAGGCTGCCGGCCGCACCAAGGGAGCTCCTTTTGAGACCATGCGCAAGTGGGACAGGAAGCATCCGAATCGTGCAGTTGCCGCACAGGCTTCAACTGAAGACAAAGAAGAATCCAAGGAAGGAGGCGATAAATAATGACTCAGAGTAATTCCACCGATAGCTTGAACACTGCTACAGGTTCCAACACTGAAGCTGAGGCTACCAGTGCTTCAGTCAGTAGCACAGCAACATCTGCGACAGGCTCTTCCAAGGGAATGCCAACTGGATCATCGGTCATCGACCCCGTGAATCGCATCGAGGGCCATCTGCGTATCGACATGGAAGTCACGGACGGTTTTGTAACCGATGCTTGGGTCAGCGGTGGCCTCTTCCGAGGTATGGAGCTTGTTTTGGAGAACCGTCAACCCACCGACGCTGCCATGATCAGCCAGCGCATCTGTGGTGTTTGCCCGGTTAGCCATGCCAACACCTCTTGTTTGGCTGGCGAGCGCAGCTACGGGATCACAATCCCGAATGGCGCCCGTATTATTCGCAATATTGTTGAGGGTGCGCAGTTCCTGCATTCCAACATCCTCTGGTTCTACAATCTGGTGGCTTTGGACTATGTCAATCCACTGGATGCTTTGAATGCCGACATCGAGAAGACCATCGCCCTGGCCGATGCCGCTGGAACCACCCAGGCAGATTTCGCCGGGATCCAGAAGCGTCTGAAGGAATTCGCCGAGAATGGTCAGCTCTCGATCTTCTCCGGCAACTGGTTTGATGCCATTGAGCACGATGGCAGCTCTGCTTATAAGCTAACGCCGGAACTCAATCTGATCTGCACTGCCCACTATCTCGAGGCTTTGGAGATGCAGGCTGTGGCGTCAGAGATCTCCGGTATCATCGGCGGCAAGATGCCGCATATCATGACCTCCGTTCCTGGTGGTACAGCCTTTGTGCCGACCGAGGAGAAGCTCGATGACCTGCTCTTCCGCGCCAAAACGCTGTTGAACTGGGTCGAGACCACAATGATCCCGGACACCTACGCCATCGCTCCCTTCTACATGGATGAGTTTGGCAACGGCCAGACCGACGGCAACTATATTGCCTGGGGAGTTTTTGACACCAAGGAATCCTTGGAAGGCTCATTGAATAATCCTGGGGCGGCGGCGGCTTTCCGCGACATGCCCGGTGGCGTTTTCAGCTTCCATGAGTCCAATTACAAGGCCGTCCAGGACTGGGATGCTGACAAGATCGTCGAATACACGAATCATAGCTTCTATGATCCGGCAGATGATGGCCCGAAGACCCCCCATGTCGATGGTGTCACACATCCGGACTTCCGCGATGAGTACGCACTTCCGGAGCTCATGGTTAACGGTTCGAACATCGGCGGTCATCCGACCAACTCCCGCTACACTTGGGACAAGGCACCGCGTTACGACGACATGGTCGTTGAGGCCGGCGGTCTTTCCCGCTTACTGGTAGCCTATGGCCGCGGCAACGAGTTCATCGTCGAGCAAATCGATGCCCTCCTGGCGGCCCTTGGCGTTCCTGGACAGGTGGAAGTCCTGAACTCCACAATGGGACGTACCGGTGGACGGAACGTCGAAACCTACTACATCGCCACCAAGATGGTCGAGTGGATCACCGAGCTGGTCACGGCCATTAAGGGCGGCAAGGCCGAAGATGTTGCCACTTTTGCTGAACCGGCGACCCGCACGGGTGACGGTTACGGAATGTGGGAGGCACCGCGCGGAGCCCTCTATCACTATATGGATGTCAAGGATGACAAGATCCAGAAGTATCAAATTATCATTCCGACAACATGGAATATCTCGCCTCGTGACCCTGATGATCGTAAGGGCCCGATCGAGAAGGCTATGATCGGCTTGCCCGTCGAGGACTTGCAAAAACCGATCCATGCCCTTCGCGTCGTACACAGCTTTGATCCCTGCGTAGCCTGCGCTGTTCACATCAGTGAGCCCGCTACTGGCAAGAAGTTCTCTGTTGTCACGAGCCCCTGGGGGGTGAAGTAAAATGGCACATATGGCTCATTACCGTCAG
>JAIRUT010000143.1 GCA_031254255.1 Coriobacteriales bacterium | reverse complement strand
CCAAAACGGCGAGGTGTTGCTGCTGCAACCCTGCAACAGTATCCATTGCTATGGCATGAGGCGGAAAATCGATGTTGCCTTCATAGCTGCTGACGGACGGGTTCTGAAGAGCCTGAGGGCGCTTCGTCCCGGACAGACAAGCAGTCAGCAGGGGGCTTGGGCTTGCCTTGAGCGTTATGCCAGTTCAGAAGCTTGGGTTGAGGTCGGAGAGTGTATGGAAATCAATCTTGTGAAAAAAGGAGAAGGAAAATGAAAACCTGTCCCTATTGCCAGAGTGTAACCTTTGACGACATGGATGTTTGCTATGGCTGTCTGCATCACTTTGAGGATGCCGAGTCGACGGCAGCCAAGTCCATGGAAACCACTGGTGATCTAAAAGAGATCAATGATGGCTTGGAAGAGTTTCTGAAATCGCTGGAAGAGGACTTGGAGCCAATTGAACCGACAGGAGAATCGGGCAAGTCCGATTCAAAGCAAGAAGCTTTGAAGTGTATGAACAGTGGCGGCACGACAAGTGCAAGTGTAACAAATGCAGGCGATTCTGAGCGTGACAAAGAAGCCCTGCATACTCCAGCGCAGATACTGCCATCCCGAAGTCCCGAGCCCAAAAGAGGTGCCACAGGCGGCATCGCTCGGCTCCAAGTGCGTCTACCTGGCGGATACCACTACGATGTCCTGCTCGAAAAACCCGAGGGAGCATCGCTGAGTATAGGCTGGTTGACGGAGGAGGCAATGAAAGAGGAGGCAGCGGCGTTGAGTGCCGTCCATGACGCCCAAGAAGATGCAAGTAAGGATGATTCAGACGCGAAGCCGGACTCTGAAAAGGGAGCTGCATGGGCGGTGGCCTGAAAAAGCCAAAAAGGCGTGATCAGAGACATGATGTAAGGTCGAGGCCAAAGGCGACGTGAAGGTGAAGCAATTATCAGCAATAATAATACTTCCTTGGCTGAACTAACTCAGCTGTAGTATACTGGTCGCCGCGCCTTCGGCATTGTCCGGGCGCAATAAATTGCAACAGTGTTGCATCTTGGGCGATTGGCGCAGTGGTAGCGCAGGTGCTTTACACGCACAAGGCCGGGGGTTCAAATCCCTCATCGCCCACCATGAGTTTTCGCAGGTAGATGGCTGTTTTTAGCTGTCTACCTGCTTTCATTTTGGAGCCAAAACTTAGCAAACTGGTGCAAAATTGGTATAGCTGTATTGGTGCTCGCTGGTTATGTTGGCTCTCCACTTCCTTGTATTCAATGGTAGAAGCTGGTGTAAACTGGTCACATTATGGGTAAAGTGATGACCAACTATGTTGCACTTGTGCGTGGAGTGGCGCCTAGCACGCCGCCTCGCAATAATGCTTGCATTCTTGCGGCTCTGGAGAAATTGGATTTCCTTGGCCGGGGTTTGGCACCTGTGCTTTCCAGCGGCAATTATGTATTTTCGGCTGCTACTGCTGATACTGACGAGTTGGAAGCGCAAATTGAAGCAGCCTTTGTGCAAGAACTTGGTGTTGAGTTGCTGACAATGGTCCGTAGCCAGCAACAAATCCAGCGGCTGCTGGACGAAAGCCCACTGGCTGGTGTGGAGCACGGCAAAAGCAGCTATCAGCTGGTTACCTTTTTCAAGCATCCGGTGGATATCGGTCTGGAACTGCCCAACCAGCCAGAAGGCAAGGCTTTCCAGCTGGCTGGCTGTGTGGACGGGACGCTCTATTCATTGACTGATAACACAATAGGATCAACAGTTAATGTCATGGCTTGGCTGGAAAAGCGCTTTACAACGGAGCTGACCAGCCGCACTCCGGGAACACTGCAAAAGATCCTGAATAAGATGGACAAAGCCTTGGATGGTATTAATTAGCCCAGTATCTTTTTCAAGTCTGCATCGGGGTTGCTGGTTGGGGCTATGCCGAAGTTTTCTACCAGATAGCCGAGTATTGCTGGGGAGACAAAGGCTGGGAGGGTTGGGCCAAGCAGGATGTTTTTGATTCCCAAAGACAGTAGGCTGAGAAGGATCGCCACGGCTTTCTGCTCGAACCAAGAAAGCACCAGTGTCAGTGGCAGATCGTTGACTCCGCAATCGAAGGCTTCTGACAAGGCTGTGGCTACTTTGATGGCCGAATAAGCGTCATTACATTGCCCCATGTCCATGATGCGTGGCAATGGGCCGATATTGCCGAGGTCAAGGTCGTTGAAGCGATACTTGCCGCAAGCCAAAGTTAGGATGACAGTGTCGGAGGGGGTCTGCTGGACAAACTCTGTGAAGTAGTTGCGGCCGGGTTTGGCACCGTCGCAGCCGCCGACCAGGAAGAAGTGCTTGATGGCTCCGGATTTGACAGCATCAATTACGACATCCGCTACATCTAGCACGGTCCCATGGCCGAATCCGGTTGTCACTTGAGTGCCACCATTGATACCGGGAATCGTGAAAGCATCAGAATACCCACCCAGCTTCTTGGCTCGGGCAATCAGAGCGCTGAAGTCTTTTTGTCCATTTGCATCCGCGGGGATATGTTCAACACCCGGAAAGCCAACGACAGAGGTTGTGAATACACGGTCAGCGTAGCTTTCATGAGGAGGCATCAGGCAATTGGTGGTGTAGAGGATCGGCGCTGGGATGCTATCAAACTCTTTTTGTTGATTTTGCCATGCAGTACCGAAATTGCCCTTCAGGTGGACATGGTGATTTAGCTCGGGGTAGGCGTGGGCAGGCAGCATCTCACCATTTGTGTAGACATTAATACCTGTGTCTTCTGTCTGCTCAAGCAGCATCTTCAGGTCATGGAGGTCATGGCCGGTGATGACGATGAACGGACCAGGCTCCACAACCTGACTGACAGTGGTGGGTGCAGGCGTACCGTATGACTCGGTGTTGGCAGCGTCAAGGAGCTCCATGACCTGAAGATTGATCTCGCCGACTCGCATTATCAGAGGCAGAAGCTCTTCGATTCCGAGCTTCGGATCGGCTATGGCCGCGAGGCCAAGGGGGAAGAAGTCGTTGGCTTCATTGTTGGTTTTTCCAAGAACTGCAGCATGGTGGGCGTAGGCGGCAACTCCACGCAGGCCAAGCAAGACCAGGGTTTTGAGCGAGCGGACATCGGCATCAATTGCCCAAAGCGAGGCCAGATCGAAAGGTCCGTTAGCGAGGCTGTTGAGTAGAGCTGCTCCGCCAGTTGCTTCGATAGCATTGACGACACCTTGAGTCTTGGCGTCGATGGCAGCTTGGTCGAAATTGACATTGGTCACGCAAGCGAACAGGCCGTCTACG
>JAIRUT010000097.1 GCA_031254255.1 Coriobacteriales bacterium | reverse complement strand
GGGACAACATCTGAGCGCTGTAGATGTCGGGCGGCTGCCTTTGATTGACAGCGAGGCTGCTAAGGATGCAGCCCAGATCGTAGCGGATGTTCGGGAGCGTGGGGACATGGCTTTGGCTGAGTACAGTCAGAAGTTTGACGGCCCCAGGGCCCAGGTGCGCTATGTTCCGACGCAGGAGATCGAAATGTTACTGCCGAAGTTTCCCAAGACGCTGCTGGAAGCCCTGAAGGTTGCCGCTGCCGCCATCGAGAACTTCCATGAGCGCCAAATGACCCAGAGTTGGTTTGTAGCACGTCCAGATGGGGCGCTGGTTGGAAGTCGTGTCCAGCCATTGGATTCTGTGGGTATTTACGTTCCCGGTGGTCGGGCATCCTATCCTTCTACTGTCCTGATGAACACCATTCCGGCTCGGGTGGCTGGGGTGGAGCGCATTGTAATGGTCAGTCCCTGTGGCGAGGATGGGAAGATTCCTGCCGCAACGCTGATTGCTGCTCGGATTGCTGGTGTGAACGAGATCTATTCGGTTGGAGGCGCTCAAGCCATAGCCGCCTTGGCCTATGGCACTGATACTATTGCTGCTGTAGATAAGATTGTCGGCCCCGGCAATGCTTATGTGGCTGCAGCCAAACAGCTCGTGTCTGCCGATGTCGGCATAGACATGCTTGCCGGACCTTCAGAAATCTGCATATTGGCTGATGAGACCGCAGATAGCGACCTTATCGCCATAGACCTCCTGGCTCAGGCCGAGCATGATCCTGATGCTCGCACCTATCTTGTGACAACTGATGCCGAGTTGGTTGACGAGGTAATCGAGCGGGTGGAGCATCATCTGGCACGTTCGCCACGGCTGGAAGTCACCAAGGCGGCCATTGACAGCAATTGCCTGATCTTCGTTTGCGATGATCTGGCAACTGCGATCAATGCTGTCAATAAAATCGCCCCAGAGCATCTGGAGGTGGTCATGGACCAACCAATGGAGTTGCTCGGAATGATCAAGAATGCCGGCGCCATCTTCCTTGGCCCTTGGACTCCGGAAAGTGTGGGCGACTACAGCGCCGGCCCCAATCACACTTTGCCGACTGGTGGCAGCGCCCGCTGGGGCAGCCCGCTTTCGGTGGAGGAGTTCGTGAAGCGCTCCAGTGTTATCAGCTACTCCTATGCCGCCTTGGAAAAGGAGGCCGAGCTTATCAAGGCCTTGGCTCAGGCCGAGGGCCTCTGGGCGCACGGACGGGCTGTTGAGCTGCGTTTTGATGCTGAATCTGAATAAATATGGCGGGAATTGGACTGAATAAAAGCGATGACTGACAACAGTAACCTAAAACTCCTCAAGGGTCTGCGTGCAGCGGCACCATTCATGGCTGACCTTGTGCCCTACGACCCTCGCTATCTGCCGGCGCGAAGCTACCTGAACGCCAATGAGAATCCCTATGGTCTGAGCAGGGAAGTCGCGGCAAAGATTGCTGCAAGGTTTGTCGAGGAGGAATCCGGCCCACTCGGGCTGAATCGCTATCCGGCACCCTTGGCCGATGTCTTACGCTCTCGTTTGGCACAGCGTACCACACTGTTGCCTGAGCAGATCCTGATCGGCAATGGCGGAGATGAATTGATTGCTGACCTGATCTTTGCCTGGGGCGGTGAGGGTCGAAGCCTGCTGATTGCCCCTCCCGGTTTTTCCTCCTACGAGCTCTCGGCCGGACTGAATGCCACAGGTATCAGGCGCATCTGGCGCAAGGCTGATTTCCAGCTTGATGAGGCAGCGATCTTGGAGGCAGCCAAAGAGGGCGCCGACGACCTGATCATGCTGGCTTCTCCGAACAACCCGACCGGGGACTGCCTGTCTGCCGGCTTCGTCGAGGAGTTGCTGGCAGCCACCGATGCCCTCGTGATGATCGATCAGGCCTACATCGAGTTTGCCGCTGCTGAATTTGACCTCATCCCACTGTTGGACTCACACCCGAATCTGGTGATTCTCAGGACATTCTCCAAGGCTTGGGGCTTGGCGGGGCTGCGCATAGGTTATCTGTTGGGGCATCCTCAGGTGATCTCCGAGCTGGTCAAGATTCGTCAACCCTATTCGGTTGACAGCTTTTCCATGTTGGCCGCGGAGTGTGTCTTGGATGAGGATGCAGCCTACGCCAGTCAGGTTGCCGAGATTATCGCGGAGCGCCAACGTTTGACTAGCATACTAGCATCCATACCGGAGCTGGAGGTTTTTCCCAGCGAGGCCAACTTCTTCTTGCTCCGCATGGAGCGAGCCGTCGAGCTCTGGGAGTACCTCTATCGGGAGCTTGGGATTTTGACCCGGGATTTTTCCGGCAGCCAAGGGCTTAGGGCCTGCCTGCGCATCAGCGTGGGTCAACCCGCCGAAAACGATGCCTTTGTTGCGGCATTGCGGGAGTTCTTGAACCGGTACTAAGTGTAAGTATGGCGTGACCCTTGCGTTTGACGCATCAGATATACCCAAAAACGAACGGACAGGTTGGAAATGAGACAGAGCAGTATCAGTAGAAAGACCAAAGAGACGGACATCCAACTCAGCTTGGAGCTGGATGGCCAAGGCCAAGTTTCGGCACAGACCGGAGTTCCCTTCTTTGACCATATGCTGGAGGCCTTCGCTCGACACGGCCTCTTCAACCTTAATGTGCAGGCCCAAGGTGATTTGGAAGTTGACGCCCATCACACGGTGGAGGATGTCGGCATCGTCTTGGGCCAGGCTTTCACCGAGGCCTTGGGTGACAAGGCCGGCATCCGCCGTTTTGGTGATGTCTTGCTGCCGATGGATGAGGCCCTGATAATTGCTGCCGTTGACATCAGTAATCGCGGCCAGCTGCACTGGCAGGTTGACCTGCCGATAGAATTCATCGGCAGCTTTGACACCAGTCTCTTCAAGGAGTTCCTGATTGCCCTGGCCAGTAATGCTGGCCTGACCTTGCATGTCCGCTCGCTGGCGGGGGAAAACTCCCATCACATCATCGAGGCCGCTGCAAAGGCTGTCGGCCGGGCTCTGGCTGACGCTGTGGCCATCGACCCACGCCGTGGCGGCCAAGTTCCTTCGACCAAGGGGCTTCTGTGAACGGAGCCTCTGAAAGTGGCGTGTCCGCAAGCGTACCCGCAAGCGTGCCCACTAGCGTGACGCATGCAGCTGGGGCACCTGGGGCCAAAATGCCACAAAACATCCGCCTCTATCCGGCTATCGACATCTTGGATGGCAAGGTGGTCCGGCTACGTCAAGGCGACTACCAGCAGCTCACGGTTTACTCCGATGACCCCGTGGCCATGGCTCAGTCTTTCCAGGAGAAGGGTGCGGAGTACCTGCATGTTGTGGATCTCAACGCCGCTCGCAAAGACCAGCAAAACAACAGGTCGTTGGTCTTGCGCATTGCGTCTGCTACTGGACTGAAGGTTCAGTCTGGTGGTGGTTTTCGCCGCCTCGCTGACATCGAGGAGGCCTTGGATAACGGTTTGGATCGAGTGGTCATCGGCAGCGCCCTGCTCAAAGACCCAGAGATGGTCAACCAAGCCGTGGTCAGATACGGCGATCAAATCGTTGCCGGTATAGACGCCCGCAACGGTCAGGTGGCCATCGAGGGTTGGCTGGAGACCTCGACAGTCCAAGCCAGCGACCTGGCCAAGAAGCTCGCCGGTATCGGTATCTCGCACTTTGTCTACACTGACATCAACCGCGACGGCCTGAGTACCGGCATCGATACAG
>JAIRUT010000091.1 GCA_031254255.1 Coriobacteriales bacterium | reverse complement strand
CCAGCGGATTCTCAATGTGCCAATAGCACTCCGCGCTGCCTTCGGCATCCATGCGTTCCTCTAAATAGCGGGCCGACCGCCTGATGATGCGCACTTGCTGCCTTATCTCTTGCGGATTTGGGCCAGACTCGGAACTTGACTGCTCGTTTGGCTCCTCATCAAACCACAAAAGGCCAAGCTCCGCTTGATAGAGCTTACCTAAAGCCATAACGTCAAGAGGCACATTACCGGAATCCAATAGGTAAGCGGCCAGGCGACAATCGAAGATCGTCTCCAGCTGGAGCTCATCCCTGCTGATAGCCACTGCTTGGCTGGTGTCTGCCGGCCAGAGGCGAGAGAGTAAGGCCTTGAAGTCAAAACAGGCCAGATTGCCTCGTTTGAACAGCTGCACTAGTGTGCTATCTATATTATCATCACCACTGAGGCCGAGAATCAGCTGCTCGCCAGCTACGAAAAGTTGGGTTGGAGTATCACTGAACAGCCTGCCCGTGGCGTCACCGGAATGAAGATGAACAGATAGCCGTTCGGCCAAGCGGCAAAGCTCCGGCAGTGCTTGGATAGCCTCATCCCCTTCCAATAGTGGGCAGTCGGCAAGCGAGTCATCAGCAAATGCTGCCATTACGGGTTGCATCTCGTGTGCTCCGTGCGCTCCGTGCACCCCGTATGTCCCCTGCGCCCCCTGCCCAACGGTCAGCTCCACCGGATCCAGGCCAGGCGTGGCGAGCGTGGCAGGCGTGGCAGACATCTTGGAAACCATAAGCTCCGGGCTTGTTCCGATCAGCTTCAGGATCTTCTTCAGATGACTGGCCAAGGCAAACTTACTGAAGGTCATGACGACCTCTTCAGCATCAAAATTGGGAAAGCTGATCTCCTCGATTGGACAGTCCAAGTCCAGATCGGTCCGGATGGTTGCAACCTCCCGGCTCAGCCGCGCCAGCTCCATATTCTGACTTAGGTTTTCGCCAAGCTTGCCCTTGATCTCGCCGGCATGGGCGAGCACCGATTCCAGATCCCCATATTCTTCCAGCAAAGCCAGGGCCTTCTTCTGGCCGACACCCGGCACACCTGGAATATTATCCGAAAGATCCCCCATTAAGCCAAGGAAATCAGGGATCTGATCAGGGCGAACGCCCCACTTGGCGAATACGGCCTTGGAGTCATAGATGACGACATCACTCATGCCAGTGCGCGTGTTGACGACTTTGGTCGTCTCATCGACCAGCTGCAAAGCGTCTTTGTCTCCAGTCACAAGCAGGCAGTTTATGCCAGCCTTGCGCGATGCGACAGCCAGAGAACCAAGGATGTCATCGCCTTCCCAGCCCTCCAGCTGGACAACGGGAATCGCCAGAGACTCAAGAACCTCCTTGATCATCGGGAACTGCTCTTTGAGGTTTGGGTCGGTCGGTGGGCGCTGGGCCTTGTATTGCTCTAAAGCAGCCATCCGAAAAGCTGGAATCCCCTTGTCAAAGGCACAGATGATGCCATCCGGTGTGAAGTCCCCGTAAAGCTTCAGGAGCATGGACAGAAAACCGAAGATCGCATTGGTCGGCCTGCCGTCAGGCGCGGTCATCGGCGTCTGCACGGCATGAAATGCCCTGTGCAAGAGGGAGTTACCATCGATGACAGCAATGGTTCTAGCCATAGAGAGCTCCTTTGGATTGTTCGAAATTATGCAGGATCCAAAGCGACTTGATTAAAAACTCTTCCCTTATACAAAAAGCCGCTCTGTCAATGTCTGAAGGTCTTATCTCTGTCAGTGTCTAAAGGTCGTTATACTATATCAGGATCAAACATCAGACCCTAAGGGAGAGCGAAAAAAGATGTCAGACATCAAGTCAATATACGGTGAAATGGCCTTCAACGATCAGACGATGCAGGATCGGCTGCCAAAACCGGTCTACAAGACCCTGGTCCAGACCATCAAAAAGGGCGATCCGTTGGATCCGGAGATCGCCAACGCCGTGGCCCACGCCATGAAGGAATGGGCAATCGAAAAGGGTGCCACCCATTACACACACTGGTTTCAGCCGCTGACAGGCATCACCTCCGAAAAACACGACAGCTTCATCTCCCCCCAGGAGGATGGCTCCACCCTGCTTTCATTTTCAGGAAAGGAGCTGATCCAAGGTGAACCGGATGCCTCCAGCTTTCCAACTGGCGGGCTGCGCGCGACCTTTGAGGCCCGCGGCTATACGGCTTGGGATCCGACCTCCTGCGTCTTCATAAAAGATGAGGTGCTCTGCATTCCCACGGCTTTCGTCAGCTATACGGGCGAGGCATTGGACAAGAAGACGCCGCTTCTGCGCTCCATGGACGCGATCGACCGGGAGGCCAAGCGTGTCTTGAGGCTGTTCGGACGCGATCCCGAACATGTCACCACGACCCTCGGTGCCGAGCAGGAATACTTCCTCATAAAAGAGGAGGATTATGCAAAACGTTATGACCTGATACTGACTGGTCGGACGCTCTTCGGCGCTGAGCCCTGCAAGGGCCAGGAGTTGGAGGAACATTATTTCGGATCCATCCGGCCCAATGTCAACCGCTTCATGATTGAGTTGGACAATGAGCTTTGGAGGCTGGGAGTGCCGGCCAACACCAAACATAACGAAGTGGCTCCGGGCCAGCATGAGCTGGCACCAATATTTACAAACACCAATGTCGCCGTCGATGAGAACCTCCTGACCATGGAGCTGATGCGCAAGCTGGCGCCGCAACAGGGACTGGTTTGCCTGCAACATGAGAAGCCCTTTGCCGGAATCAACGGCTCCGGCAAACACAACAATTGGAGCATCAACTCCAATGGCTACAATTTGCTCGACCCGGGCAAGACCCCCTTTGACAACCTGCAGTTCTTGGTCTTTTTAACCTCTGTGATCAAGGCGGTCGATGAGTACCAGGGGCTTTTGCGAATGAGCGTGGCCACAGCCGGCAACGATCACCGCCTCGGCTCCCATGAGGCGCCGCCAGCCATCGTCTCGATCTTTCTGGGTGATGAGCTGGAGAGCATAGTCCACGACATCATCGACTCCAAGCCACACCCAGCAGCCGAGGATGCAGTGATGGATCTGGGCGTGACCGTCATTCCGACCTTCATCAAAGACAACACCGACCGCAACCGCACTTCTCCCTTTGCCTTTACCGGTAACAAGTTTGAGTTCCGGATGCCTGGCTCGGAGATCAATCTGGCTGACACAAACACGGTGTTGAACACGATAGTGGCCAGCGCGTTGTCTGACTTTGCAGATGCCATGGAGTCTGTTTCCGATGAGGACTTCGACCGTGCTGTCCGCAGCCATCTGAAGCAGATCCTGATCAAGCACCAGCGGATCATCTTCAATGGGGACGGCTACGGTCAGGACTGGACCGAGGAGGCTGAGCGCCGGGGCTTACTGAACCTGAAAACGGCTCCCGAAGCCATTCAGCAGATTGTGACCGAGAAAAGCATCAGCTTGTTTGAGAAGTTCCACGTCCTCTCACGGATCGAGATCCAAAGCCGCTACGAGGTCAAACTCGACCACTACGCCAAGAAGCTGAACCTCGAGGGACGGACATCCGCCCGCTTGGCCAGCCGGGAGTACCTACCAGCTATCATTGAGTACTCCAACACCTTGG
>JAIRUT010000070.1 GCA_031254255.1 Coriobacteriales bacterium | reverse complement strand
CAGCTTTCAGTCGTGCAACATCAATCCAATCACGGTAACTGAGAGCTTGCTTGGATAGCAAACGGAGTTTTTGAAGATCATCCGAGAAGTCCATCAGGGGCGTTCCTTTGTCGAAGGATTAAGTTAATCAATATTAATGTTTTCTTGTGGTCTGTTTGTTGGCAATTTGCATTAATTTCTGCCAATGTATTAGTCTGATAATATATCTTATGTAAAGTTATATCTATAGTGCTGCTCCTCTTGGGATTGCGGTGACAGAATATGGTAAACAGTGTTATTATCGTCAGTGCTTTGGTCAGTACAATATTAAAGTGGTTTCGAATAAGGAGCTGAGTGGAATTGAGTGCTATCGTCGCTATTATTATTGTAATTGTGGCAATCCCGGTAATTATCTGGTTGATCTGGCTGACTGACAAAATGTATTCAAATGAAATGAAGAATATTGCATCTGGGTTTCCGGGCGCTGATAAGGCCCTACAAAATGATACGGATACTGGTCATACGCACGGTCATTGATCCGCCTGTTATTTATATCTCTAAACAATCAGCATAGCGTCGCCATAGCTGAAAAAACGATAGTTGCTATTAATGGCTGTTTTGTATATCTCGAGGATTTTTTCGCGATTATAAAATGCCGAGACCAGCATCAATAATGTTGACTGTGGCAGATGGAAATTTGTTATCAAGGCATCAACGATTTTGAATTTGTATCCCGGATAAATGAATATATCAGTTGAGGCCCATCCGGGCAGGATTGTGCGTTGGCCAGAAGTCATGACTGCAGCACTTTCCAAGCTTCGTACCGAGGTGGTTCCCACGCAGACAATGCGCCTCCCCTCAGCAAGTGCTTGGTTAATCTGTGTGGCGGCTTCTCCGCTTATATGGTAGAACTCCTCGTGCATCTGGTGGTCTTCGATACGTTCAGATTGCACGGGCCTGAACGTTCCCAAGCCAACATGCAGGGTCACACGTGCAGTCTCGATCCCCGCTTTAGTACAGGACTTAAGCAATCCCTCGGTGAAATGCAATCCAGCAGTTGGGGCAGCAACCGACCCGGGATCAGAGGCATACACCGTTTGATAGCGCTCAGAATCGCGCTTATCGTCATGTGCTTTGATGTAAGGTGGCAGCGGCATTTCTCCGTGCGCTTCCAAGAAGGACTCAAGGCCTGATGGATCAAGAAAGCGAACATGAACTGTGCCATCGTTACTTTTGGACAGAACTTCAGCCTCGAAACCATCAATAAAACTTATCAAATCTCCGCATTTCAGCCGGCGAGCGGGTTTGGCCAGAACCAGCCAGTCACTGGAGTTGATGTCGTGCCCGACCAGCGGATGCACTAAAAGCAGCTCAATCTGTGCTCCGATGGTGCCTGCAGCTCCAATCTTATGGCCGTGAAGGCGTGCCCGAATGACCCGCGAGTCATTGAAGACAAGCAGGTCTCCCCGACCCAGCAGTTGCGGCAAATCAGAAAAGACATGATGCTCGATTAAACCTGCCTTTCGGTCTATGAGCATCAATTTTGATGAGTCGCGAGGGTCTGCTGGACTTTGGGCAATAGCCGAGTCTGGTAAATCGTAGTTAAAGAGATCAAGATTCATGATCTATAAGTTTATTCCATATTGAGCCATCAATTGGCTCAGCAGTGACTATTCCAAGCATAAGACTTGATCACCGTAGGAAAAAACTCTGGCTGCCCTTCCCTTTTGGAAGAACAGCCAGAGTATTCAAATTACAGCAAAATACCAGGCTTGTGCTGACTTTAGTAATTATTTGACACGAACAACAGGTTTGATCAGATCGGCGGGCTTATCCTTCATCAGGGCAACGGCATCTTCGATATGCTCGAAGCCATCAAAACGGTGCGTAATCATCAGTGAGGGATCGACGCGGCCATTGACTATCATCTGAGATAGTTTTTCCATGCGCAGACGACCGCCGGGCATCAATCCAGCGTGAATGGTCTTGTGGCCCATACCAACGCCCCAAGCCTCACGTGGAATCTTGATGTAGTCGCCACTGCCGAGATAGTTGACATTACCAATTGCTCCACCAGGCTTGAGCATGCGGACAGCGGTGTCAAATGTGTCAACATCGCCACCAGCAATCAGGACACGATCAACGCCCTTGCCCTTTGTCAGCTCAAGTATCTGCTCGTGAATTGGGCCAGCCTTATAAGATACGATCTCGGTGGCACCGTATTCTTTGGCGACTTTGATGCAGTTCGGACGAGTACCAACAGCATAGAGGTTAGCAGCACCCCGGAGGGCGGCACCAGCAACGGCCATCAAACCTACAGGGCCGATACCGATAACACAGACATCATCACCGAATTTGACACCAGCCATTTCAGAGGCATGAAAACCAGTCGGCATCATGTCAGAAAGCATGCAGGCTGTCTCTGGATCAATTCCCTCGGGAAGCAGCGCCATGTTGGCGTCAGCCTCATTGACGTGGATAAACTCACCAAAAACTCCGTCTTTGATGTTTGAGAATTTCCATCCACCAAGCATGCCTCCAGAGTGGACTGCATAGCCAGCCTGGGCTTCCAGTGATCCCCAATCCGGGGTAATTGCTGGTAAGATAACAACATCGCCAGGCTTGAAGCACTTGACCAACGAACCAACTTCAACTACTTCGCCAACACCTTCATGCCCGAGGATCAGGTTGTGCCGATCGCCTATTGCCCCCTCATAGACGGTGTGAATGTCTGACGTGCATGGTGCAAGAGCTACGGGTGTAACAATTGCATCCAACGGACCGCAGACAGGACGGTCTTTCTCAATCCACCCCGCTTTATCCAGACCCAACATCGCGTAAGCCTTCATTTGTATACTCCTTTCATATTTTGCAATATCTCATGCAATCGAAAGTATACAGTATCAACTGTTGCTTGGTAATGCATAAATTGCCAGGATGTGTCAATATATTGTAGCTATTATGATGCCCCAAGGATTATATAAGGCATAAATGTGGAGAAAACACACAGACCATTTAAGATATAGGCATATTTAAATGCGTGCATCTGCAATGGTTGTCACGAAGTCGTCCAGTGGCCTCGCTCCAAGGTCTCCTTCTGTGCGTTCACGCACACCTACGCTTTTGGACTCAAGCTCCTTGTCCCCGACAACCAGCATGTAAGGGATCTTGGCTGACTGAGCCTTGGCAATCTTGGCGCGCATCGGCTCGTTTTGATTGTAGACCTCAACTCGTCCACCGACGGCCTCCAGCTCTCTTTTGACCTCATAGGCATAGTCGAGGTGACGGTCAGCAATCGGGATTACGGCAACCTGTATGGGTGCCAACCAAAGCGGCAGAGCTCCGGCATAGTGTTCGATAAGGATCCCTAAAAAACGCTCAATCGAGCCGAATATGGCACGGTGCAGCATCCAAGGCTGTTCTTCGCTGTTCTCGGATGTCCGGTAACTCAAATTGAATCGCTCGGGAAAGTTGAAGTCGACCTGGATGGTCGAGCACTGCCAAGTGCGGCCGATGGCATCCTTGACCTTGATGTCGATCTTGGGCCCATAAAACGCACCGTCGCCCTCGTTGATGTCATATTCCAGACCATGTCTGCGACAGGCTTCCTTTAGAGACTCCGTGGCGTGTTCCCACTTAGCATCGTCACCGATGGATTTTTCTGGACGTGTGGATATCTCCGCACTGTAGCTGAAATCAAAGGTGCTCATGATGTGATCTACCAAATCAAGCATGGCTAGAACCTCGTCAACAACTTGGTCTTGCATGCAGAAGATATGGGCATCATCTTGTGTGAAGCCACGGGCCCTAAGCAGGCCATGTACGACGCCACTCATCTCGTGGCGGTAGACAGTTCCAAACTCGAAGAAGCGCAAGGGCAAGTCCCGGTAGGATCGCAGTTCAGCATCGTAGAGCAGGACATGCCCTGGACAATTCATCGGTTTGACAGCGTATTCGGTCAGCTTGCTCCTGTCCTTCTCCTCGCTCTCATCGACTTCGAAGAAGTACATATTGTCATGATAGAAGTAATAATGGCCACTCTGCTTCCAGACGTCGGCATTATAGATATGTGGAGTGATGACCTCTTGATAGCCGCGTCTGTAGAGATCCTGCCGCAGCCATTCTTGGAGGATGCGGATGATGCGGGCACCATTGGGCTGGTAAAGCGGTAATCCAACGCCGGCGCGTTCATCCTGCACGTAGATTCCCAGTTCGCGTCCGAGGCGGCGATGGTCGCGTTTTTCCGCCTCTTCGATACGCATCAAGTAGGCATCCAGATCGCCAGTGCTGAACGAAGCTGTACCGTAGATGCGTTGAAGCATCGGTCGGCTGTTATCGCCACGCCAATAGGCACCGGCCAGCTTAGTTAGCCTGAAGGCCTTGACAGTGGCGGTACTGGGCAGATGTGGGCCCCGACAGAGGTCGCAGAAGTTGCCGAGCTGATAGACGGAAATGACCTCGTCACTTGGCAGCTCTTCCAGCAGCTCCAGCTTCAGGGGTTGATCTTGGAAAAGTACCCTGGCCTCTTCAAGGCTCAGTTCACGCCTTTCGAAAGAGCGGCTGGCGGCAATGCTTTCAGCCATTTTGGCCTCGATTGCTGCAAAGTCATCCGTTGAGAGCTGGGCGGGTGCTTGGATGTCGTAATAAAAGCCGTCTTCGATTGATGGTCCGATCCCAAAGAGCGTGCCTGGAAATAGCTCCTGGATGGCCTCGGCCATGATATGAGCAGTTGAATGACGAAGGAGATCCAGCGCCTCGGAAGACTTGGCGGTGATGATTTCAACCTGGTCGCCGCTTTGAAGCGGATGCGTGAGATCCTTGAGCTGCCCGTTGACCTTGCCGGCAAGAGCGGCTTTGGCCAGTCCGGCACCGATTGTAGCAGCTAGATCGGCAATACTAGCAGCATCCTCTAGTTCTTTTTTGGAGTTATCAGGGAGGGTTATTAACATCGGAAGAAACTCCTAATCCAAAGTGGCAAGCCTAGCTGGACACAGCTAAATTGCTGATTCTTGCTAATTCTTCTGTGGTTGACAACAGAAGGGACAGACTTTCCAGTCTGGATCAAGTGCATGTCCACAAATTTTACATTCATTTTTCAAAGGAGACGCACAGTGTGGGCACATCAGGTACTCACGCTCCACCGGATATCCACAACTTGCGCATTCACCATATTTCATCAGTTCGCGCTGCTTGAGCGTGAAATCCAAATCTTGTTCATCGTGATCGGATAGCAACATTGGCGGCCGAAGGATCGTGTAGGCGAAAACCCCGATAAAAGGTATCAGTGCAATCAATCCCCAGACGATCGGATTTGCACCACGTAGGTAAGCGTCCCTGATGACCCAAATCACCGATAAAAGGTAGAGCAGGCCAATCACAATAATTACGACAATCAAAAATGGCATAACCGACTTCAAGATATCGTTAAACATACTAGTTAATTGATCCATGAAAATTCCAGTTCCTGTTCAGTATCAGAATCTTTATTAAACGGTAAATAGTAAGAACTTAAATACACGAGGAATCATTCTAGCAAATAATCAGCCTTCTCACCCCATTTTTTAGCAATCAGTGACTATTGGCATTCAATTGCAATGCAAGAGAGGCTCTACTGAGGCTTTCACTTCACCGGCCAGGGTGATAGACCCTGTTGCCAGTGTCGTCTCTCCCCTCTCACTGAGATCGCTGAGTGCGGAGGTTACATCTGGGTAGATTACGGGGTTTCGACCGTCGATTCTCTTTACCAAGGCAGCCAGATCCTCGGGGCTCATGGCTCGCAGTGAAGAGCTTCTGGTGACGGCCAGATTCTCAAAAAGCGGAGTCAACACCTCAATGATTCCACCAGCATCCTTGTCCGTCAGGATTCCCAGCAGGAGAGTCTTGAAGGGTATCGGGTCATAGCGCTCGATCAGGGCATCTCGTAGGAAACAGGCCGATTGGGGGTTGTGTGTGGCATCGATCATCAACAGTGGGTCTTGGCGAATGACTTCAAAGCGTCCGGGAACGACCAGTCCATCCAGCGCAGCTTGAACAGTGTCGCGTTTTACAGGTCTGCCCAAGGCAGCTTCAACTGCGGCTCTGGCCACAGCGATGTTGATCTGCTGATAACCTGGGCCTGGATAGAGGAAATGGTCTTTGACATCAGGGGTTTCAATGATTTTGTAACTGGAGCCGACCTTTTGGCACTGGTCGAGGAAGACCTGCCTTGTTTCCTCGGTTCCGGGGCCAAGGATGGCCAAGCTGCCCTCCTTGATGATTGCCGCCTTCTCTTTGGCGATGGCTTCCAAGGTGTCACCGAGGATGTCGATGTGGTCCAACCCGATTCCGGTGACCACTGCCACCTGCGGCTGGACGACACTGGTCGCATCCCAGCGACCACCAAGGCCAACCTCCAGGACTGCGTAGTCGAGGCCTTGGTCGGCAAAGAGTTTGAAAGCTGCAGCTGTGAGGATCTCAAATTCTGTGATCGAGGCAATTACGCCATTTTGGATGGCTTCAAGCGCTGACTGATAAGTATCGAGTATGACATTGGCGAACATTTCGTGGCTGATCACTCGGCCGTTCAACTCCATGCGTTCGGGGTATTCGATTAACTCCGGGGATGTATAAAGTCCTGTGGAATATCCACTGGCTTTGAGGATTGCCGCCGTAAAACGGGCGGTCGAGGATTTGCCATTGGTTCCGGCGATCTGGATGCTCGGATATTTTTTCTGGGGATTGCCCATGAATTCCATCAGGGCATACATGCCTTCAATGGAAGCTTCAATGCCGAATTGGAGAGCCGTTCTCAGGGTTTGGACGGCGAGCTCATAACGGGATTCGGGAGACTGCGGCAACTCTGGCAGCATTGGGTTTGTCTTGTTTATTTCGCTCTTGGTCATCAGGTCTTCCTTTAAGCCTCTTGGAGGTCTGCGATCTGGACATCCAGCTGCTCGATCTCAGTGGCCAGAGCATCGGCGCTGGCCTTGGTCTTCTCGATGATGTCTGCTGCTGCCTTGGCTAAAAAGCCCTCATTGCCCAACTTCTTTTTCAGCTTCTGGAGCTCGGTGTTGCGTTCGCTCTGTAGCTTTTGGAGGCGCTGGAGTTCGGCCTGAAAATCCAGCAGATCCTCTAAAACGATGAAGATCTCCAATCCAGAGCCGATGCAGGCGATCGACGATGCTGGCTTTTCCAAGTCGCAGGCGATGCTCAATTCAGCCAGCTGGGCCATCAGTTTGATCTGCGCTGCCTGTTGGTCAAGCAGTTGGGCGGCGGTGGAGCTTTGACTTGCATTGGCCTGTGTCTCGGGAGCGCGCACCGCAACGCGTAGCGGCTCGCGTGGAGAGATCTGGTAGCGGGCGCGTGTCGAACGCACCGCCGTGACCACGGCTGTCAAGAGCTCGATGGAGTGCTCCGCCTCGTCGTCTGTGTAGTTTTTAAGTGCGTCGGACTCTGGCCATCTGGCGATTACCAGCGAAGGCCTATCGTCACCATGCGGCAGTTGCTGCCAGATATGCTCGGTGATGAAGGGCATCACCGGATGGAGCAGGCGCAAAGCCTGATCCAACACGAAGATCAGGTTCTTTTGTGTGCTCAAGCGCAAATCGGCGTTTTCCAGCTGACCTTTGGAAAGCTCGATGTACCAATCGCAGAATTCATTCCAGAAGAAGTTGTAGAGCTCACGCCCCTGTTCACCGAACTCGAAGGCCTTGGCAGGGTCATTCAGGCTATCTGTCAGGCGGGCCAAACGTGAGAGTATCCAGCGGTCGGCAGTAGTAGTGGCAACTGGCTGAATCTTGCCTTCTTCGGGCAGGGGTCTGTAGTCCTCGATTTTCATTTGTATAAAACGAGCTGCATTAAGTATTTTTGTGGCAAAGTTACGATATACCGAGAGTTTTTCCTCATCAAACTTTATATCTTGGGAACCCGTGACTTGTCCGGCCAAGCCAAAACGCATGACATCGGCACCGTAGTTGGCGACCAGTTCCATCGGATCGATTCCGTTGCCACGGGACTTGGACATAATATTGCCATGTTTATCCAAGATTGTTGGATGGATGATGACGTCCGTGAAGGGCACCTTGCCATCTTGGAAATACATCGAGCTGATGATCATGCGGGCAACCCAGAGGAAGATGATGTCGCGGGCGGTGGAGAGCACCTGGGTCGGATAGTAGCTATCCAGCTCTTCCTGCCATCCCGGCTCGGAAGGCCAGCCTTGGGTGGCAAAGGGCCAGAGCTGGGAAGAGAACCAAGTGTCTAAGACATCCTCGTCCTGACGCAGCGGTTTTCCGCACTTTGGGCAAATTTCGAGGTCGTCGGCGGAGGCATCCTGCCAGCCGCAGCTGTCGCAATAAAAGACGGGGATCCGGTGACCCCACCAAAGTTGGCGGGAAATGCACCAGTCGCGAATGTTTTCCATCCACTGGAAATAAACATTCTCCCAACGGCGCGGGTTGAAGCGCACCTCATCGCTGCGTACGGCCTCGATGGCCGGTGCGGCCAGCTCCTTCATGCGTACAAACCACTGCTCGGAGGCCCAAGGTTCTATCGTCGTATCACAACGATAGCAATGACCGACGGCGTGATCGTGATCGTCGACATGGTCGAGCAGTCCCAGCTCCTCAAAGGCGGCCACAACAGCTTCGCGGGCTTCTTCGCGGGTCATCCCGGCAAAGCGCCCACCCAGCTCATTGACAACTGCCTGGTCGGTGAAGACGTTGATCTGTTCGAGGTCATGGCGCAGGCCAATATCGAAGTCGTTGGGGTCGTGTGCCGGAGTGACCTTGACCGCTCCGGTGCCGAAACTCGGGTCAACATATTCATCTGCGACCAGTGGAATCACGCGATCCATGAGTGGTAGATGGATCTGGGCACCAGCCTCAAGCAGGGCCTGATAGCGCTCGTCACTCGGATTCACCGCCACGCCGCTATCGCCAAGCATGGTCTCCGGCCTCGTGGTAGC
>JAIRUT010000039.1 GCA_031254255.1 Coriobacteriales bacterium | reverse complement strand
CGTCAGACTGTGTGAAAATCAACCATAAGCCACACGGGGGCCGGCACCGCCTCTCCCTACTGGGCAAATTGCGGCCATGGCCCTCCAGAATGCCGCTGCGGTGACATAGAGGGGCCCAAACAATGCATAAAGCCAAAAATGTGACGACAGATTGGCATTGCCGGCTCCGATCAGGGTGGCATACTCGTCTAGCTTGGCCATTATGGCGTCAAAGCCCAGCACATTCCTGACCCTTTTAAGGTTGTAGCCCACAAAGAGGAGTGCGGCCTCACACCTCACCTTTTCCATCCCGCGCAGGAGGAAGTGGTCTGCCCCCATGGTGCGTTTTATGGTGCCGAAGGGGTGTTCGACCAGCTGCTGGCGCAATCCGTAGATCTCCAGGTTGTCTTGATAGCGCCCATATGCCCAGTCAAGCACATCGCTTCCGGGCCCCCTGGTGATCCTGCGATGGCCCAAAGCGCCGCTTTTGCATTTTTCCGCTTGTTTGCAGGAGCGGCAGGCGGGCTTGTTGTCATATATCCGTTTTTTCGTAGCAGGCCTGCTCCTGCATGTGAGCCTTTGGCCCAAAGGACACAGGTAGCTGTCCGTTGCAGGGTCATAGGTAAAGGCATCAAGGGCAAAGTCCTTCTCCTGCCTGTTGCCACATCTTGCCTGCGGAGCCACGATGCAGTCGATGCCCGCGCTTCGGCAGATGCCCAGGTCCTCGCTGCCCCAGTAGCCCTTGTCTGCCAGGAAGGTGATGTCACGTTTGCGCAGGCTTTCCTGGGTAAGCCTTGCCATATTGGAAAGCTCGCCATGGTCATCCGGGCGGTTGGTGATGCCCATCTCTGCGATGAGGTGGTGTTTTGAGTCCACGGCTGCCTGCACATTGTAGGCGACATGCATGCCCTGCCTGCCCTTTCCCATGCAGCGGGCATCGGCATCGGTAAGGGAGACCTCTGTCATGCCTCCATCGACCATGCCGTCCAGGAGCGACTGTGCCTCCGCTTGGCTGCGCATGGCCTTCTTTGCCTTGTCGGAAAGCTCCCCGATCATTTGCGCATCGTCTGCGTCTTCCAGTTCGCGCATGTATTGCGCGACCCTTGTGCCATGGTATTGGATACGGCGCTTAAGGGACTTTCCCGAGATGTTTCGCCTCTTGGAATTGGAGGCCCTTATCTTGGTGCCGTCTATGGCGACTACCTTCTTGCCGTACATGCCCGCACTGTCTGCAAACGAGGCGAACTCATAAAACAGGGAGCTGAGTGGCCCTGTGTTGTCCCTCCTGAAGTCTGCTATTGTCTTGAAGTCCGGCTCAAGCCCCCCGCAAAGCCACATGAACTCCACGTTTGTCCTGAGGGCATGCTCGATCTTTCTGGATGAGCGTATTCCCTGCTCGTATGCGAAGACATAGATCTTTGCCATGGTGTTAGGGGAGTAGGAGCTTCTGCCGAGGTCTCTCGGGGTGGTGTTGGCAAAGCCCAGCGCCCCGAGGTCCACTACGCCGATGAACCTATCCACGATGCGCGCCATGGAGTCCCTTGCCACCATGTCGTCAAGACAGAGGATGCGGCTTTGCATTCTGTCGCCTTCAGGAATATGGCCCATGTGGGTGTCCTTTCTTTTGGATACACACATCATATCATACTATTACTATGTATATGTCTATGACATTTACATTTTCACACAGTCTGACGGTTCCTTGTCTACGAAATTCGCAGACAAGGAACCGTCCCCTGTCTATTCCTGCCTATCACCCTCAACCGTCCATTCCACTACCACCCAGTATCAGCCCCAAAATCAGCCGCCAAAGATGAAGTGTTGTATATCTTGGCTGGTCAGGAAGAGGAAGAGCACCACCATCAGCCCCATCCCGACGATCGAGATGGTGTTGATCAACCGGACAGGCAAAGGCCGCCGGATGATCCTCTGGATCGACTCCAACACTATTTTGCCGCCATCCAAGGGTGGGAAGGGCAGCATGTTCATCAGTCCAATGGAGATGGAGATGGATGCGGTGATAATTATGAAGTTCAAGAAACCTTCGGCTGCCGCATCACGGGCGATGAAGGCGATACCGACCACAGATGTCGACTGGCTGAGCACCGCACCTGTGGTCGCCGGATTGAACAGCTGCGCGATGGCTTGGGCAACCATCCCGATCATGCCAAACGATCTGCCAAGGGCGCTTCCAAGTGAAACTGGCGAGGTCTTGACCACTGGCGATACGCCGAGGTACGGGGCACCTTGGTTATCGCCCAATGTGACCGCAACCGTTTCAGTCTGAGCTGTGCCGTCCGCCGGTGCAATATCCACGCTGACAGTCTGGCCAACCTGCTGGCCCCCCAGCACAGACACCAAGCCGTCCCAATCCTCTACTGCCTGCCCGTCGATGGCGGTGATCCTGTCCCCAACCACCAAACCGGCACTCGCTGCTGGAGAATCAGCAGCAACTTCGGACAGCTCCGAAGTTCCAGTCTGCTGACCTACAGCCACCATGATCACGGTGAATACAATGACCGCAAAAATCAAGTTGAAAGCCGTCCCGCCGAGCAGCATGAGTACGCGCTTCCACCAAGGAGCCGCCGTATAGGTCAACTTGCGCTCGCTGGCGATGAAGGCCTCTGGGTCAGCAATCTCTCGCGCTTCACCCCGCGCCACGCCAGCACCAGCGGGCATTTCATAGAGGTAAAGTCCGTTTCTCTGCTTCTTGCGCATCACGCTTCCCCAATCGGTCAGCGTGTCCAGACTGCCCTCCAGGTCAAATCCCAGAGATGGCTCCAACGCCTGCACCTCTGCAGTATCCAGCCTCCCAGCCAAGGACAACAGGGTGATGGCCTTGGGAAGAAGCTTGGTCTTCTCCTCGGTCAGCTCCTCCTGCATGCCGGCAATTGCCGCATAGCCGCCGAGCAAAAACGGCGTGACACCAAAACGCGTGCCTTTGAAGGTGAAGCCGATGTTTGGCCCGGGCAGGCCGATCATGAACTCCCGCACCCGCAGCCCCAACAGCCGCGCCACGGTAAAATGCCCCGCCTCGTGCACCACGACAACGAGCGAGAGCATCACGACCCCCCAGAAAACAACTGATAAACCACTTATAAAAGTATTGAAAGTTTCCATGCAAGAAGTATAGCGATAGGGCACTGGCAAGTACAAAACAGGCGGAAAACGTTATGCAATTCTTGTTGCGATCACCCGTCCCACAATACCTGCGATAATCGCCAACATACGCTGACCAGTCATCAACCAAATGCGACTTTCTGCTGATCTTACGGCAATCCAGCATCGGTTGCATTCTATACAAATTGTTGATAATGTACATATTGTAACTCTTTGGCAAACACAAAGTGAGGTTGGAAGATGCCTGATGTTTCCACTACTGCAACTGAGGTGCGCAAGGATTTTGCGGATTTCTTGGATGAGGCTCGGTTACGTCCGCAATATATCAAGCGCCGCAGCTACCAATACATTGTTCTTCCTGCGGAGACATTTGAGAAGCTGACCCCAGATGCCACGGTTGAAGTTGAATTCATAGAGGATGAGGATGGTGGAATATTCACAAATAACAGCTTTTTTCCAGACGTCATCGGCTTTGGTGCCGACAAGGCGGATGCCTTGGACTCTTTTAAGGAAGGCCTGATCTCCTATTCCTATGAATACTATGAGAACTTCCCGATCTTCAGTGTATCCCCGGGTCGCGCTGAGCAGGCCACTGCTGTTCTGCGGCTGATCTCCCACTTTGAGCGCCATGCGAATATCGATGACTTGGTGAAGGAAAGAGCTGCCTGATGCCCTCATGGAAGGATTTGGAGCGCTTTTTACTGCACGACGGCTGGCAGTATCGCCCCAACAACAGCGGACGGGACAAAAGCTACACCCGTATGCTGGACAATGGCGAAGTTTTGTGGACAAGGGTATCAAGATCAAGTGGCGAGATAGGCAAGGGACTTTTTGCGGCTATCCTAAAACAGCAGCTGCAAGTCTCGCGTGACTATTTCAATCGTGTACTCGCCGACAACAAAAACTCATCAAACCGAAAGTCCGACAGGCAGGTGTAGGATTTCGGGAAATTGAGATTTTTGTCGCGTCTAACGGCGCGACAGATTAAAAGATTTCAGATTACAGATTGAGCCAGAAAGCGGGGCGCACGCCGCCATTATCGGCGTAGACATCGTCGCCGACGTCGCCGACGTCGCCGACGACGCCCACAGCCGCGGCGTCGCGGGCGTCGAAGCCGGGAGAACGAAGCCACCACCAAACAAACTCCTCATTTTTAGACAATCGTGATTTTCTATCTAAGATAAATTTTGCAAAATATGCTTCTACTTGCGCTATAGAAAGTAGAAATACCCTACATTTTGAATCATCGCCATTATCGATACTATCTGAATACCAGTCCGCCAACAAATTGGCATCAATGCATTTAAGATACTTTGATAACCACTCAGAAGAATTCAGCTCAGCTCTCAGAGTACAATTACCCCAGCTGTACCTATATCTTTCACCATAATTTTGACATTTTTTATCAATTGACCGTCGATAGAGAACATGCTCAGATATCAGTAGGGCCTTGTTGTCTTTCACTGTGAGTACGCGCCATACCCTACCAGAGAGCAGTACTAGCAATTTGTTTTCTGGAACAGCCTGCGTTGCATGCTCCCTTATCCATTCTTGGGTTTTTTTGACATCTCCGCGATCTACAGACTTTTTGAATCTGACACAAATGGCACCTCCGATTTTCTCCCCATCTTCCAGGCTATTCCTGGCAAGATCGATGTTCAAGACATTATTTGGGTCACGAATATCTATATCCACATCCTCGCAGAATCTAACCAACTTGCCAGCTTGTCTGATACCTTTCTGGAGACGATTGCCGTTATAGCAGTGTATTCCATAGTCCATATCTCCGTTGAAATAGCCCAAGTCACCCTCTTCCATACGAGCAAACCTGTCCACGCCCTCATATAGCGGCACTAACCTCCAGAAGATCTCCACACCCTGAAAGTCATCTAGCTCGAAGCTATGCCATTCGTATCCTATGCAACCACTTGTGTTAACCCTGCTTTTGTAATCCCAAAACTCAGGTATCGGCGTGGCATGAGTACCGCCTACGTCGATTGTATTTTCCAGATCTGCCCCATCAATTGAATAAACAATCTTCGGCGTGTTCGGCAAATACCAATGAGTCCATCGCCAGATACTCTTTGGATCAGCGAACTTCTGGATGTCTTCAGGATTCGCAAATTTAATCTTGATAGTTGTCCCTACCTCGGCATCAATGCACTTTACATCGGATGGTTGCTCCCCATCTCGAGATATAGAAAACTTATAGCCCACAGAGTCCTCTCCAGACCTCCCCAAATGCCTGGTTATCACATCAATCTGATCGCCGATCAGAAAGCCACTAAGTGCTCCAATCCCAAACTTGCCGGTGCGAAGGACTTTTGCTTTTCCGGACTGATCGGTGTATGTCCCCTGCCAGCTTTTGTCCGTTCGTATGGATGCACCAGCAACTAAAAAGTATTTGGTGACGATCTCGGCATCCATCCCGATGCCATTGTCCTTAATACTCAGCTCCCCTAACTCTCTGTTAATGCCGACTGTGATTATTGGCGAGTATTTCTCCTTCAAATAATGCTTGGCTAAATAAGTTCGTTCGTTACAAGCGTCAACTGCGTTTTGCAAAAGCTCCCGGACACAACAGTACTGATCCCAATCGTATAACGGCTCAACAAGAGATGCGATGATGTTAGGATCAACTTTCAGCAAAGCCTCTTGAGTGAGAAAACTCTTGCTCAATATGGGTCTAATACTAAGCTCATAATCAATATCAATATCGCTGGTTATTCGCCTGAACGTCATACCATAATCGGTACCATAGTATTCACCGATCACTGCCCATGCCCGGTCCAACTCGTCTTGGGCTTTTCTTAACTCCTTCTCAACCCTGACAAACACTGAGGTGCTTTCAGGCCGCGTGCTGATGTGACGCCGCTCCTCATTCAGCGTCCACTGGGAGGCCTCAAACGAAATTGCCTTGTTCCAATCCCATTCCTGGCGCGAAATTTCGCTGTCGCAATCCCTGGTTTTTTCTTGGATTCCTGGCACTCTATGCTTGCCAATATCAAGCGTGTCTGCAATCCTCAACAATGTCATTAAATAGTATATTGGCACACCGTCAGGGCAACCGCGAGTGCCACCAAGGCTATTGATCTCATCAGAAAAAGAGCGCAGATCAGCTCGGTGGCTTCTTGCCAAGTAACCAACCAGCTTTTGAAACACAGAGTGATTACCATTTTCAGAAAATCCGTTATAAAACGGAAGAACGCCGCCATCCTTATCCAGAAAACCATCGAGAACGATTCTTTCTGAAATCTCTTCATGAAAACGCCTGATGAATTCGCCGATGACCATCTTCTTCAAATTATCAGTACAAGTTTTAGCCTTCTCAATGCCATCAATTGCTGTCTTGGTCAGTCGTTTTCCGTCCCCAAAGGTCTTCGACCACTTTTCATCTGATAAAGACTTCATCTCCTGAATGTATTTGCGCCATCTTTCGCTCCAGTTTCCACTATCTCCTATCAGCTTCAAAAATCCAGGGAATTCGAGATACATGCCAATATCGTGATATAGCACTCCTAATGCAAGTATCTTCTTCGCATCGCTGCTTAAATCGGTCAGAGTTTTGTACCGATGCTTGCCCAACCACTCCGGGTCGGTCAGATGGAGGATGATTTCAAATATCTTCTTAATGTGCGACAATCCATGACCAGTGTATTCTGGAAAGAAGAATGGCCTCTGGTTACCGCCATCTGGGTCAAAGAAGTTTAACAGTAGCTTATACTCATCCCAACCGTCCTCGGCCAAGACTTCAGGTATTACTTGTTCTTCCGGCTTATAGTCAACGCTCATCGATCTCCCTCAATTCCCAAACCCTAACAACCGACAATTCCGCAACCCCCAGCCCTCACAGGTACTGCACTTTGATCGCTGCATATCGAATCCACTTGCAATAATGCAGATGGTTTTAACCATCTGCACGTTTATACACTTTATATGCCACTGACTGCAGCATACGTGAAAGCAATTGCTTTTCCCGTATAATTATACAAATTTCAGTTATTTAATTGTTGGCAGACTTGTTTTGATAAACATGGTAAAAGTGAGAGATTATTCATTTATATTTCTAGCAACAAGTACAATCTATCCAGTCCGGACTTTGCCTGCTTTTCATTTTCCAGCGGCTTTTTGCATATAACGGCGTGTGATCGGGCAGACCTCGATGCATTTTCCGCAAAGCATTTCATCTATTCCCAAGTGATCTCTTGCCAACTCATCACAGCTTCGCGAGCAGGCTTCGGCAT
>JAIRUT010000037.1 GCA_031254255.1 Coriobacteriales bacterium | reverse complement strand
CTGCTTCACTGTTTCTGCATCAGCAGCTTTCCCTTCACCCTCAACATCCCCCTCACCGCTGACACTCCCAGGGCAATCCAGGTCTTCTGTTTCTGGCAGCTCTACCAAGCGTCGCGCATTTACCGGGCAGGTTTCTATGCAGGCGCCACAGCGTGTGCAGCGCTGATCGTCGGTCTGGCTGATCTTCAACACCACCTGATCGGCGTGGGTTGAGTTGTAGCCGATGCTTTCGATCAGCTGATAGCGCAGGGGAACGACTGTGGGCTTGTACGGGCCTGCGATTTGGGTTCGGATCTCATTGGCGATGCGTGTGCGGTCGATGGCCTTCTTGCGTTCCCGCTGGATTTGCACCTCTTGCAGGGCGCTGGTGCCATCGTCTGTGTTCTCGTCCCAAGTTTGCTTCAGATCCTTAAGGAATCCAGTCAGGGCGTCACGACGACCGACTTCCTGATTGACTTTGCCAAGATAGTCCCGGATCGTCACTTTCTGAAGTTGGGGAACCTCCTCGACTGCATTTAAAATACCAACAGTCAAGCCGCTCCAACGTTCAGCCCGGTCAATGGTATCGGCCAAGGCCTCATCAACCAAGCCGGTGCAGTTCACGGGGCAGCCATGGCACTGATCAACTGGCAGGTAAATCGCCAGAGACTTCAGGCGGACGCGTCCGCTATCGAATCCAATCTCATTCAGGACGCTGAACCATACCTCGCTTGACAGCATCCCCAGGCAGGGCACTTTGAGCAGGTTTTCCGTCTCCACGGCTTTGTTCAGCAGCTTCAGGTCAGCTTGGGCTTGGCGCGGATCGTCGCTGAAGCTCTTCAGGCGCAGGAGGGCGAAGCTGCGCTCGCAAGTCACAGCCAGCTCATTGACTCGCAGCGCTGCTTGCAAGAGCAACCGTGTGATCTGTTGAACAGTCTTCGCCGATGCTGCCAGAGCGTTGCTGGGGCAAAGGGATACGCAGAACCCGCAGCGTATACAGTCTGTTGTTGTGTGCGGGCGACTATTGGTCTTGCTGATGTCCAGAGCTGCAGCCGGGCAGCCATCAAGGCAGATGGTACAGTCCGAAGGCCGACGCGTCGTACGTAGGCACTGCGAGGCCAGAGCGATAATGTTGCCACTGCCGAAATCATTGATGCCCGGGTTGGCGGATTTGATCAGATCCGCATCGAGGACATTGGGCGCATTAGTATTTGCATTCGTATCCATAAGTACAAGTATAGATCAACGGAAGACCATCACTTTCCGTTAATCACATGCAGATATGACGCTATTCTATGTTAAATCACCACTGATATGGAAGACCGTATCTTGTCTCCCTGCCCCCCACACTTACATTAGTGGTAAGCTTCGAAATTATGAATAGTGAAAATCTTATGTTACGGAATTTTGATGCGCTGGTGCAGACGGTTGCCCGCCTGCGTGCGCCCGATGGCTGTCCTTGGGATCGCGAGCAGACCCATGGCTCTATTGCCAGTCACATCACCGAGGAGGCTGCGGAGACAGTCGATGCGATCGAGCGCAACGACCTGATAGACATGCGTGAGGAGCTGGGCGATCTTCTCTTGCAGGTGGTTTTGCAATCCCAGATCGCCAGTGAGGCCGGAGAGTTTGAGCTGGCCGATGTCATCAAGGGAATCAATGACAAATTGATCCGCAGGCATCCGCATGTCTTTGGCAATGAGGTGGCCTTTGCGGCTGCCAAACTGACTACGGAGCAGCGCAGACTGATCGAAGCGGCGCAGGATCCCAATTCGGTCATCACGCTTTGGGACAGTATCAAGCTGGTTGAACGCCAGCAGAAAGCTGAGGAGAAGGCTGCAGCGCGAGCCGCTGACGCATCTTTGCCTTTCGGTGACCACGAGAATCCTGGCCTGTTGGACAGTGTACCAACATCGTTGCCGGCCTTGATGCAGGCTCAGTATATCTCTCGAAAGGCCGTGTCCGCCGGCTTTGAGTGGGAAAGCCTCGATGCCGTTTGGGATCAGGTTTATTCAGAGCTGGAGGAATTCCGGCTTGCCAAGGAGGATGCTGCCTCTCAAATCGACGATGGCGCTGTCAGGGGGAATATCGCTGCTCAAACCAATCACCATGCTGCGCTCCAAGATGCCGCTGCCCAAGACACCGCTGCCCAAGGTGCCGCTGCCAAAGACACCGCTGTCCAAAGCACCACCCCCAAAACGTCCCAACCCACCCAACAAGCCGCCCACCATGTTGCCGAGGAGTTCGGCGACGTGCTTTTCAGTCTCTGCAACGTAGCTCGTAAAGAAAATATCGACGCTGAAAGCGCTTTGCGCCTGAGTTGCCGCAAATTCCGCCAGCGTTGGGCTATTATGGAGCGGTATGCAGAAGAAGAAGGCAGCACGCTGGAGGATTTTCCGGTTGAAAAACTGGAACAACTCTGGGTGCAGGCTAAAAAAGAGATTCAAGTCAATGATCTATTTTAGCTATTTAAGTTAATTCTGGTTATATTAGTTGGGCAATCAGGTCGTGTAAACAACAATTGGTAGTTTTGGAGGTTTGATCATGTCGAGTATCATCGATGTCTACGGACGTGAAATCTTGGATTCGCGGGGCAATCCGACCGTCGAGGTGGAGGTCTATCTCGATGACGGCTCCTTTGGGCGGGCGGCTGTGCCATCTGGAGCTTCGACGGGTGCATTCGAGGCCTGTGAGCTGCGGGATCCGGAATCTTCACGCTACCTGGGCAAGGGTGTGCAGGCTGCTGTGGACAATGTCAACGGACCTATTGCAGATGCCCTTGCTGACATGGATGCCACAGATCAGCGCGCTATCGATGCTGAGCTGCTGACCCTCGACGGTACTTCGAACAAGACGAACCTCGGCGCCAATGCGATCCTCGGAGCCTCGTTGGCCACGGCCAAGGCGGCAGCCGAATCTTCCGAGACGACCTTCTATTCATACCTCGGAGGCGTGAACGCCCACCTGCTTCCGGTGCCGATGATGAATGTCTTGAACGGCGGCGCCCACGCCGACAACAATGTGGACTTCCAGGAGTTCATGATCATGCCCACTGGAGCCGGCAGTTTTGCCGAGGCTCTGCGCTGGTGCGCCGAGATCTATCACACCCTGAAGGCGGTGCTCAAGGAGCGCGGCCTTTCGACGGCCATTGGCGACGAGGGTGGGTTTGCCCCGAACCTCCAGACCAATGAAGAGCCTCTGACCCTGCTCACAGAGGCCTGCAAACGTGCCGGCTACACACCCGGCGAGCAGATCATGTTTGCCATGGATCCAGCGTCCACAGAGTATTTTGACGCCGAACGCGGGGTCTACATGCTGTCCGCCGAAAACCGCGAGCTGACCAGCGCCGAGATGGTCGACTACTGGGAGGCTTTGACCGACAAGTACCCGATCATCTCCCTCGAGGATGGCATGGCCGAGGAAGACTGGGACGGCTGGAAGCTGCTCACCGAGCGCATCGGCAATCGAATCCAGCTGGTTGGCGACGACCTCTTCGTCACCAATGTCCAGCGCCTGCGTCAAGGCATTGAGCGTGGTGTGGCCAACTCCATCCTAATAAAGTTAAACCAGATCGGGACCCTGACTGAGACGCTGGAAACCATCCAGATGGCGAAGCAGGCCGGTTATACCTGTGTGATCAGCCATCGTTCCGGAGAGACCGAGGACACCACGATCGCTGATTTGGCGGTGGCCGTGAACGCCGGTCAGATCAAGACCGGGGCACCGGCGCGCACCGATCGTGTGGCCAAGTACAACCAGCTGATCCGGATCGAGGAAGAACTTGGCGATTCGGCTGCCTATGCCGGACGCAAGGCTTTCTACAATATGCGCTGACAGCAACATGAACAGCAATAACAGCAATAACAGCAACATGAATGCCAGCATGACGAAGACCATGACCTGCCAGATCTGCCAGGGAGTTAGAAGCTGACCATGAAGTTCCAGAGTTATCTGAGTCGCAATGCCAAGAGAATGAATGAGCTTGTGGCTGATTATTTCCGCCAGGATACAGCCCAAGACATGCTGCGCTATCTGTATCGGCCATTGGCTGAGTATTCGGCCAATGGTGGCAAGCGACACAGGCCACTGATCTGCGAGCTAGCCTGCGCTGCGGTCGGGGGTAACCCAAGTGATGCTCACAGTGCTGCCAGCGCCATCGAGCACTTCCACACCGCAGCTTTGATCCACGACGACATTGCCGACAAGTCGCAGTTGCGACGTGGTGCCCCCTGCCTGCATCTTGTTATTGGCGAGGGCATGGCGATCAACGCTGGGGACTTGGCCTTGGCTCAGGTCACGGGACTGGTGGTGGACGATAACAACCTTGGCGATGCTGTGAAGCTCAGGGTTTTAGATGAGCTGGTGCAGATGACCATACGCACGATCGAGGGTCAGGCATTGGACCTCGGCTGGGCGCGTGATGGTCGCTATGATCTGGATATTGACGACTACCTGATGATGGCCACTCACAAGACAGCCTACTATTCGGGCGGTACGCCGCTGGCCGTTGGTGCCATCATTGGCGGCGGCGGGGAGACGCAGATCGAAGCCTTACGAGCCTTTGGCATGTCATCCGGTCTGGCCTTCCAGATCCAAGACGACTTACTCAATCTGGTAGGAACCAAGGAGCGGACACAGAAAGACTTCCGCTCCGATATCACGGAAGGCAAGCGGTCCCTGATCGTTGTCCATGCTCTCCAGGATTCGCCTCGTGCCAGCGAGCTTGTTGGTATCCTTTCGTCCCACACGACTGACAGCAAAGAGCTGGAGCAGGTCGTGCAACTGTTGGACGAGGCTGGCTCGCTGGATTTTGCCCGCAACTTTGCGACCGATCTGGTCGGGGAGGCGAAGCGGGATCTGATAGCCGTATTGCCGCCGAGCAAGCAGGCCGACCTGCTGCTCTCCATGGCTGATTTTTTCGTCGAACGGATGAGCTGATGACTGGTCCTGCGACAGGTTCCGACCTGGATCCTACAAGGTGTCCCAGCATAGGCCACGCAGTAGATCACGCAGAGGGCCAAGCGAAGGACTCAGGTCTGGATCAGACAGAAGCTCACGCGAATGACCTCGCAATGGATCTCTGGACGGTACAGGCAGCACTGGCCACGCTCGGCTTCAATTGCCAAGTCAGCGGCAATATGGATGCAGACACCGCTTCTGCTTTGCGGGACTTCCAGCGTAACATGAGCCTCAAAATGACCGGCCAACCTGACCGGGAGACAATCGACAACCTGGATAATTTCCGACATACTTGGGAGAATAAAATATATCAGCACATACCTGTAAAGTGATTAATAAACTATAAACATTCAATTAAACAGTAATATTTAGTTATGATATCTAAAATAGCCAATAATCACAGCTGAACAATCTGTCAACATATAGGTAGCTAAAACTCCCAAAACTTGACCTTAACCGACTCATCATGCTAGCATTCTGAGTTAGCTTTGTTTATGTGGATAATATTCATGAAAATTCACGTAAACAATTAAGGGAATTTTCCAAAGGCTACAAGGCGATGGAGCGTAAACGGTTATGCCTGACACCTCAGGTCGATTCAAGCTTGTCGACCACATAACAAATAGCAGAATCCTCGATTCCGATAAGCCTGACAATCTCTCTGCCCTACTGGATCGTCGTCATTTTATTGGTCTGACCGCTGCGGCGGTCGTTACGGCATTGACCAGCGTCGGGGCACTGAATATCCTCTCTCCAAGTTTCGCCTTTGCAACACCTACGGCCGCTGAGAAGCAGGCTGAGGCTGACGAAGTGCGCCGCAAGCTGGATGATTGGGGAGAGCAGCTGAATAAGGCCTCAGACGATTACTACAATGCCCTTGATGCCCATGACCTGGCAGTTCA
>JAIRUT010000116.1 GCA_031254255.1 Coriobacteriales bacterium | reverse complement strand
TGACGAAGGCTACAAACTGGTGGAAGAGGCAGCAGTTTCCGCTTTGCGTGATGATATAAGTACTTTGGAGTTAAGTGTTGCTGGCCACAAACAGCTTGAAAGTCATGCAGAGGTTTTGGCTGAGGTTGATGCCGATGGGTCGGACGAGGATCAATCTAACGATTAGACCTGACGTTTTAAGTGCAATGCCTACTGATATGCAAGTTAGCATTTGGTTTAGGCACGTGGTTTGGTCGAAAGTTATGCGTGAATGTATCGGCTATAATGCAAGTCTTGCAAGATATTGCGCAGTGGTTTGGACAACACATTGAGTTTCCATATATCATGATGTATAAATTATGGATAAGAGCTTTTAGTTCTCTTGAAGTATGCTACTTATTTGGTATCATTTCAGATAAACAAATTTGCCGGCGATGATTGGATAGGTATGGAGATTTCTCGACGCACAGATTATGCAATTCGGCTCATAAGCGCTCTGGCCCTCAACGGGGACAGCCCCCTCTCTGTTCGGGAAGCTGCTGAAAAAAATGATGTTCCCTACGCTTTTGCTCGGAGCATCCAGCATGATCTCGTCCAGTCTGGTATTGTCAAGGCTGTCCGCGGTTCCCAGGGCGGCATGCTACTGGCTATTGATCCATCTGACCTGACCTTGTGTCGGCTGATTGAGATCATGCAGGGGCCGATAAATGTTGCTACCTGTACCAGTGACCCAGATTGGTGCAAGCGTCAGAAGGGCTGTCCATTCCATCCTGTTTGGCTGAACCTCGAGGTCATGATCAGAAATTATCTGTGCTCAATAAACATTAAACAACTGATGGTCGGAGAAGAAATCCGTCTTCCAAGTAAGCTGAGCTTCTTCTGCCAGTAATGAAGGCGAATTGATCCAGGAGGCTTTGTTTTGGCTGTCAGCGTGGTTTTCTTTGATGTTGGCAACACTTTGATCACCCCGTTGATACCCGAGGAGCAAAGTATTGCAAGGTTCGCTGCCAATCATGGATATCAGCTGGATGAAGCTGAGGTGCAGAAGAAGATCGCGGTCATGTACGAGTATTACGAGCGGGCTTACAGTGATGACTCCAGCTTTTGGGGCGATAGCGACAGGGTGCGTAAGATCTGGATTGACATGTATCGCTTCATTTCGAAATCACTGGGTATCACAGAGATTTCCGACTTGCTCGCTGAGGAAATCTACAGCTACTACTTTTCTCCCGAAGCTTGGGAGCCCTTTGCAGATGTGCTGCCAACACTGGAGGCGCTGAAGGCTGAAGACTTGCGCCTCGGTACCATATCCAACTGGGATGGCACCCTTTCTTCGATTCTTGAGGGGATCGGTCTGGCTCCTTATTTTGACGAGATCATATCCTCCACGGATGTTGGCTTACACAAGCCTCAGGCAGACATTTTTGAGTTGGCTTGTGTCCGCTTGGGTGTCTCGCCGCATGATGCCTTGCATATCGGTGACCATATTTCAGCTGATGCCCTTGGGGCTCAGGCTGTGGGCATGAAGGGCATTTTGCTGGACCGCGAGGATCGCTATCCTGATTTCGACGATGCCCCGCGCCTTAAGAGTCTGCGCGACCTGCCGACGCTGATTGATGGCTTCAACAATGGTTTTTGTTCGGCCTGTGCTTCGGGCCAGTTGATCAAAGGGATGTAAGTCCGCTCCATCCGCCAAATTCACCTAACAGATCCGAGGTAGCTGCTCTCCGACCAAGGTGTCCATGATGCGTTCGGAGCCGAATGCCGTACGCACGCTGACACGGGTATGTGTGGCGTTTTCAGGCCTGCTCTCACTTGTGGTACCTGTGGTGGAGACTTCACCGATGATAGCTGCATCAAGCCCCTGGGGGTCGACACGCATGGCCATGAGCGCAGCTTCAGCTTCTTCAGCAGGCACGATGGCGACCATCTTGCCCTCGTTGGCTACCTGGTAGACATCAAAGCCGAGCATCTCGACTGCTCCGCGGACCTTGTCCTTTACCGGGACACTCACCTCATCAATCATTATGTTGACGCCACTGGCACTGGCCAGCTCATTCAGGGTGGCGGCCAGACCGCCGCGCGTCGGATCCCGGAAGCAGCGGCAATTTGGCGCCGCCTTCAGGACTGCCGCTGTCAGATGGTTCAGCGGGGCGGCATCGCTTTTCAAGTCACTGGTGAAGGCCAGCCCTTCACGGGCCTGGAGGATTGCAATACCGTGGTCACCGAGGGTGCCGCTGAGTAAGACTTTGTCTCCGGGACGGCAGTAAGAGCCGCTGAGGGGTTTCTGGTTGCCAAAGAAGCCAACACCTGCCGTATTGATAAAGATGCCATCGGCCTGACCCTTGCCGACGACCTTTGTGTCACCTGTGACAATGCGGACACCGGCCTCAGCCGCCGCTGAGGCGATGGAGGCACAGATCGCCTTCAACTCGTTTATCGGCAATCCCTCCTCAAGAATGAAGGCCACCGAAAGGGCAAAGGGCTGACAACCAGAGGTCGCCAGATCGTTGACTGTACCGCAGACGGCGAGTCGGCCGATATCGCCACCGGGGAAGAATCGCGGTGTGACCACGAAGCTGTCGGTCGTGAAGGCTAGGTTGCTGCTGGCGCCAGGGAAGGAAAAGACGGCGGCATCATCGCCTTGACGGAGTTCGTCAGAGCCGTAGGAACCGACAAAAAGCTCCTCGATCAACTCGCGCATCATCGTGCCACCTGCTCCGTGGGCCAGTCCTACGTATTCTTCAGATACCTGCATCTGCTTTCCTTTTCCTCTCTTCACGAGCTTTCTATCTGCTGGTTCCCGCTTTATGAGTGCCAAGGGATTGTTTTGGAATTTGCTAGCACTCAACCTGATAGCGGAAGAAGGCCGCACAGCTGCCCTCACTGGATACCATGCAGGGGCCAAGCGGGTGTTGAGGCAGGCAGGAGCGGCCAAAATGCGGACAATCCCGTGGCGTGATGTGGCCGCGCAGGACAGACCCGCAAAGGCAACCCTTGACCTCGATGCTGGGCTCAATCTCGGGATCGAAGCGTGAAAGCGCGTCAAACTTGGCAAAACTGGGGCGAATCCGGTACCCGGATCCGGGGATCTCTCCCAGTCCGCGCCAATCTGCATCGCTGATCTCGAAGACCTGATCTACACATTCGATGGCTCTTTGATTGCCCAGATCATTCACGCCTCGGGCATAGGCATTTTGAACCTTGATCTGTTCTCCGGCATCTTTCTTGACAATCAACTCCAGTATCTCGCGGATTCCCTCCAGGACATCCAAGGGCTCAAAACCTGTTATTACGGCAGGCATCTGGTATTCCTCGCTGACG
>JAIRUT010000002.1 GCA_031254255.1 Coriobacteriales bacterium | reverse complement strand
AGGCCGAAAATCCCGCTGGCGTCCTCGTGACTCTGGGTGGGCAGACGCCTTTGAAGCTGGCCAACCCGCTGCTTCAAGCCGGTGTGCCGATCATGGGCACCCAGCCGGAGGCCATCGATCTAGCTGAGGACCGGGAGCGCTTTGCCGCCCTGCTGGACGAGATGGCAATTGCCTATCCGCCCTCTGGAACGGCTTCCAGCCCTGCAGAGGCTGTTGAAGTGGCTGGTCGCCTGGGCTTTCCGCTGCTGGTCCGTCCGAGCTATGTGCTCGGGGGCCGGGGAATGGTTATTGCCTACGACAAGCCATCGCTGGAGGAATTCATCCAAGAAGCCGCCCGGGTCACTCCGGATCATCCCGTCTATCTCGATCACTTCCTCGAAAGTGCAACCGAGGTCGATGTCGACGCGCTTTGTGATGGACAAGAGGTTTACATAGGTGGGATTCTGGAGCATATCGAAGAGGCCGGCATTCACTCTGGGGATTCCAGTTGCTGCATACCGCCATTCTCGCTTTCCCAAGCAATCACCAACGAGATCCGCGATATCACGACAAGGCTGGCATTGGCAGTCGGGGTGCGTGGGCTGGTGAACATCCAGTTTGCGGTCAAGGACACGCAGATCTACGTCATCGAGGTCAATCCCCGGGCTAGCCGGACAGTGCCCTTCACAGCCAAGGCAACCGCCGTTCCACTGGCCAAATGTGCAGCTCGGATCATGGCCGGTGCCAAGATTTCCGAGCTTGGCTTGCCACCGGACACGCAGGAGCTCGATCACTTCAGCGTCAAGGAGGCGGTGATGCCCTTTGGTCGCTTCCCCGGTGCAGACATCATCCTTGGCCCAGAGATGAAATCGACCGGCGAGGTCATGGGTACTGGTTCCAGCTATCCGATTGCCTACGCCAAGGCGGCGTTGGCCATCGATTACTCGTTGCCCACCCAGGGAACGGCCTTCATCAGCGTCTGCGACAAGGATAAGCGCTCAATCATGTCTGTTGCTACCCTGCTGCGCCACAATGGTTTTGAGATCATCTCGACCAAAGGAACAGCGCGGACTCTGAGCGCTGCCGGGATACCGGTACGCGTGGTCGGCAAGGCGCTGGATGATCACCCGAATATCATCGACGAGCTGAACGACGGCAATGTAAATCTGATGATTAACACACCATATGGCCAAGAGACCCGGGATGATGGGTTTATACTGCGTACCACGGCCATCCGTCAGGGGATAGCCTATGCGACAACCATGGCCGGAGCCAACGCCATTGTCCGTGCCATAGAGGTCGCCAAAAACGATGCCGAACGTCGAGACAACGGGGAATCCGGCGATCTGGATCCCATTGCCCTACAGGATCTGGGCTAACTAAAGGAGTGTTGACTTGAAGACTGTCGAAGATGCGATTGTAGATTCAAATTGGCAACTGGCCGGCGACCTCTGGCAGCTGGTTCTAAGATCCAAAAGCATTCCCAAACAGATCGAGCCCGGGCAGTTCGTACACCTGCGCTTGGGGGAGAAAAGCGAGCATATCCTGCGTCGCCCCCTCTCTGTTCATGATGTTTTTGCTGATCAGAATGGGAATTTCGAATACCTCTCCTTGGTTTACCAAGTCGTTGGCGAGGGTACGGATTACCTGACGACTTTCAGCAAGGGAGATACTCTGAACTTGATTGGCCCACTGGGGCGCGGTTGGCAGCCTGCGAGGGGCATCAACTCCGCGTTGTTGGTCGGCGGGGGAGTCGGATGGGTGCCATTGGCCCTGCTTGCTGGTTCGCTGACAGCAATGGGCGTGGAGGTGCATTGCCTGATCGGCGCCCGCAACGCCGAATACTATGATGCTTTGGCCGGCGGCGCAGACTTTCGTCCCTATGCCCTCCGCGACACTCAGGGTGCGGATACGGAAAAATTCTTCGAGCATGTGGCCACCGATGATGGATCAGCTGGTCATCATGGTTTTAATACCGACCTGCTGGAAGGGCTGCTTGCAAAATACAACTTCGATTATGTCGCCACCTGCGGACCGGAACCGATGCAGAGCAAGGTCGCCGCTGCTGCGATGGCGAGGGAGATTGACTGCGATGTCAGCCTCGAGCGGAGGATGGCCTGTGGAGTCGGCGCCTGCCTGAGTTGTGCGGTGGATACAGTTGATGGAAGCAAGCGGGCCTGTGTTGATGGCCCGGTCTTCAAGGCTCAGGAGGTTGTCTGGTGAATGCGCAGAATGCAACAAACGAGGCTCCAAGTGAGATGCAGATTCTGGATATGTCCGTGAATCTGGGCGGTTTGGAGATGAAGAATCCGCTGACAACTGCCTCAGGCACTTTTGCCAGTGGCATGGAGTATGCTGAGATCTGGGCGGACAGCGCCAAGGTGTGTGACGGCCACGTTCCGTCATCGCAAGCAGCGCAAGCGCCATGTGGCGGCTTAAACCATCGGCAACTGTCCATCAATCCGGATACACCCCTATCCTGTTTGGGCGCTATCATCACCAAGGGAGTCTCCCTGAATCCCTGGCCGGGAAACGACGGGCTGCGCATAGCCGAGAGCGCCAACGGCATGCTGAATTCCATCGGATTGCAAAATCCCGGAGTCGAGGCCTTCTGTACAGGCGACTTGGTGTGGCTCGCCAATCAGGATGTACCGGTGATCGTCAACATCAGTGGTCACTCTGTGGCGGAATACATGGCGGTGGTTGAGCGCCTTGAGTCAGAACCTGCAGTCAGCGCCTATGAGATCAACATCAGCTGTCCGAACGTCGACTCTGGGGGTATGGGCTTCGGAACCGATCCACTTACCGCCGCCGAGGTCACAGCTGCCTGCCGGACAGCCAGCAAGCGGCCGCTGATAATCAAGTTGACTCCAAATGTCACAGACATCACCGAGGTCGCTCGTGCCGTCGAATCTGCTGGTGCCGACGCGATCTCCCTGATCAACACAGTAGCTGGCATGGCAGTCGACATTCACACACGTCGCCCCGTATTCGATCGGGTGGTTGCTGGACTTTCCGGTCCAGCTATCAAGCCCATAGCGCTTTGGGCTGTCTATCGTGTGTATCAGGCGGTCAAGCTGCCTTTGCTTGGTATCGGCGGCATCCGTAGTGCTGAGGATGTGGTCGAGTTCATGCTGGCCGGAGCCACAGCGGTTGCCATAGGCACAGCAAACTTCACCGACCCACTAACGGCTCCCAAGATTTTGGTGGACCTGAAAGAGTGGTGTGTAACCCAAGGAATAAAAAACCTGAGGGAGCTGATAGGCGCCCTCAGGTAATCCCATTGTGTCGGGAGGTAGCGCGTATGCAGGGGATGGTTCACTTAAGCAAGGAGCCGCCCCTGCCTACGCTCACGCTATAACTTCATCTGTCTTGCCGTTCACCCAAGTTCAAGCCGCAGGCAATCAGTCCTCACCAGAGATGAGCAGGCAGATGCCGCTCACGATGCTCATGAAGATGAGAGAGCAGACTCCGAATGCTGTGGTGTTTTTCTTCGTTCCCTTATAAAGGCCCCAGTGATGTACAGTCATTGGAATCATCCAGGCCAATGGGATCAAGAGCCATCCGATTGTAATCGTAGAGATTAATGCGAAGATAAAGGCCACCAGCCTGAGAGTCGAATTGGTCTGGGCGTTCGGATTTGCAGCTGGCGGATAATAGGTGGAAGCCACGTAGCCAGCAGGCGGAACTTGTGCTTGCGGAGGCACAGCATATGCAGCTGGCGGCGCTGTATATGTGGCCTCAGGAGCTGCTGGGGCTGGAGGAGGGGTGGCTCCAATTTTGCGCCACAGTTTGAGCAGAATGTCGCACCTGGAGCAAGCGGGCTTTGACAGTTTGGGCAAAACATTGTGGTTCCAGCTGGTTGATCGCTCATGTGATAACTCCCTTTTCGCTAAAACTGACGGATATTGTCGTTCGATTGGTGCTTGGATTCAAGGCTGATAAACCAAGGCATCCATGTGGATAAGTCTTTGCAGATTATCATCCCAATGATTTAATCCTCTGAACCAGAACCATCTTCGGGCTTGGGAGCCGGGGCTGGTGGAGAATCAAAGTTCGGAGCTGCAGGTGTGGGAGCTGTGAAAGCCGTGGGAGGAGCAGCAACTGGCGTTGCTGACATAACCGGCGTGGGAGGAGCAGTTGTCGCTGGTATCCCGTAAAGCGCCGCCGGAGGGGCAGCGGGTCGTGAAGTACCAGCCACGAGCATACTGATTCCCAGCACAACATATGCACCCGTAAGCATGATGGACATAGCTGGCGTCATCGTGTAAAGCATGAAATAATAAAGATTACGGGAAATATGTATGGAATTCGCGAACAACACAACATTAAAACTATTGTCAAAGAACATGACCACTGAAGCAACCAATATGAGGATGCAGACAATATAAAGCAGGCTGCCTTTGCGCTCTGCCTTTCTCCATTTAGTGGCAGAGATTAGTAGAAATACAGCACTGGCAATCATGATTATCGGGATCAAATAACCAAGGATATAACCGACAACGTAATAAGTGCTGGTATCAAGTCTCGTACTGTAAACAATATTGCTGAAAATCCAAGGCCAGAGATGGAACTTGAATGCTGACAACAAGGTGGCCAAGGCAAAACCAAACTTGGCCATACCGAGCATGGGTAGATAATTGTTTGCCCCAAAGACCTGCTTGGCAGCCTTGGAGCGGTTGAAATCACAGATTCCGGCAAATATCAGAACTGCAGCAAGCAATATCCAGACTATTGCCCCGGTAGCATATGTGGAAGGATTGCGGATGATTGAATAGTACATGATTAGATACGTTAAAAAACAAATTGGGGCAACCACGCAGAGAATGATTCCAATTATTTTGCCTAAACCATCAGCGGACTTGTTGGTTTGCTGTTGTTGCGGCAAGCTTGCCCCATAGCCAGTTGCGGTGGCTATGGGTTGCTGGTAGTGCGGAAACTGACTTGTTTGAGGTGTGCTTGTATTGTTGGTGCTGGGGGCAGGAGGCTGGATAACGGGCGGTGCAGTAGCTGGAGATGGAGCAACCGGTACCTCTACGGGCGCGGGTGTGGCAATAGGCACACTTTGCACCTGCTCAACACCGGCGTCGTTACCATCAACCGGAACCCGTTCTCCACAGTAGACGCAAAACTTGCTTGACGGTTCGATCTCTTTGCCACAATTCAAACAAAACATGAGCCACCTCTTTCACTTAGAAAGTTAATGAAAACCTCAACTATTGGCTTGGGTCTGAATCGGATTTCTGAATACTCATTTTTGGCATTGATTTCAATTTATCGGCTCAACCACTACTGCGGTGCCATAGGCGACAACCCCACCAGCAGTCTGAGCCATGCTCTCGGTGTCAAAGCGCATCATGACAACGGCGTTGGCTCCTAAAGCTGCGGCATTGGTGCGCATCCGCCACATAGCTTCTTCGCGGGTTTCTTCGATTAGAGTGGTGAAGGCGACAAGCTCGCCTCCAACTATCGACTTGAAGCCGGCACCCATAGTCGAGAACATGTTGCGCGAACGGCTTGTGCAGCCAAACACCTCTCCGAGGGATCGGACTGTTTTGTGGCCGGCAACGTTTTCCGTTGTAACGACAAGAATTTGCTGTGGATCGATTGGCATAATTAGCACCTTGACCTTTCATTTTGAAAATAAAACCCTCAAAAAATTGTATTAAGAAATTATACTTTTTAATAATATCACAGAGAATATGTGAAATAGTGTGGCTGTTCAGCCACCTGACCGGCCAAAATCTTAGGAATATTAGAGCATGATTAAGTCAGCAGCCATTATTGTGTACTTAGGGCACAGCGCCCTAAGCAGGTATCCCA